>CAYXJI010000324.1:0-4554 GCA_964465175.1 uncultured Burkholderiaceae bacterium
GAGGCTGGCGGTGCGGGGTGAACCCATATAGGCGCAAACCAAACTAAATTGTCGTCATGGCGGACTCGATCCGCCATCCATGATTGAGCAACGATTAGTGGCGTTTACTTGGTCTCGGTAAAGTCGCTGATCAAATGTTAATTCTGGATTGCGGGTCAAGCCCGCAATGACAGAAAAAAATTGCGATGGTTATCGCTTATGGGTTTTCGCCCGCTCAAATTGTCTGGATTTTTGTCCAAAAAAATGAAAGTAAAGCGATGAAAAAAATTATAGTAGCGCTGAGCTTTAGTGCCTGCGCATTATCTGCCAACATTGTGATTGCGCACGAACCCAATGCGGAGGCGAAAAAAAATCTACAAGCGACGCGTCAATATTATGCGCAGTTGATTGCGGGGCCGCAGGGGCAGCAACCACGACTTGCCGAGTTAAACATGTTGATGACGATGTTGCCTAAGGGCGGTGATATTCATCATCATTACTCAGGATCGATCTATGCCGAGACTTATCTTGATTGGGTCGGCCAGCAGGGATTTTGTATTTATCGCGAAAGTGATCCCGCGAATAAACAAGCGAAATTTTATGTGGAAACGCGCACTGCGTATCTAACGGAAGCGAATAAGCATTGCGCCAAAGTGGAGGCAATTCGTAAGGACAGTGTTTTTTATCGTGAGCTCATGTCCACTTGGTCGGTCGTTGACTTCGATAATCATGTTCATGCGCAAGTCGCACCTGACCAACATTTTTTTAATACCTTTTCCTATTTTTCAGGCATTTCAAGATATTCGACCAATCTCGGACTACAGCTGCTAAAGCAGCAAGCCAAAGCAGAGAATCAGCAGTATTTGGAAACCATGTTAAAGAGTGCGCCGATTACCGATCACCCTGAATTTTCTGCAAAAATAGACGCATTGCAAGCCGATAGTAGCAAAGCAGCGATACATGAAGCCTTTGCGCAATTCGCTGATTTTTTAGCGCAAGACGCAGCGGCTCAAAAGAAAATTGCGGATTACGTCCAAGAGACCACGAACGATGTTGCCGGTATCAGTGATGCTGATTTTACCTTGCGCATTCAGGCCTATGTGTCACGCAATAGCGCACCCTCCAAAGTCTTCTCTAGCCTCTATGCAGCCTTTGCCGCTAGCCATAATCATCCTTTAATCGTGGGGGTGAATATCGTTGGTGCCGAGCATGCCTTAGTCGCCGTGCGTGACTATCAATTGCATATGCAAATGTTTGCGTTTTTGAAGCAAAGATTTCCCAATGTGCGCTTGTCTCTACATGCTGGCGAATTAGTGTTAGGCATCGTGCCTCCCGAACATTTGCAACACCATATGCGCAGTGCAATGCAAGTGGCTGGCGCAGAGCGGATCGGGCATGGCGTCGATATTATGCATGAGGCCAATCCCGATCAGTTACTCGCCGACTTGAAGCAAGGCAATGTCGCTGTCGAGATTAATCTCACTAGCAATGAATTTATCTTGGGCTTAAAGAAGGAGGCGCATCCGGTCGCGATGTATTTGCGACATGGTACGCCTTTCGTCATTAGCAGTGATGACGCGGGTGTTTCGCGTAGCAATTTGAGTCGAGAGTATTTTCTCTTCGCGAGTCGTTACACGCCATCTTATGACAGCTTGAAGCGCACCGTGTATAACAGCATTCACTACGCGTTCCTGAGTGCGGCGGATAAGACACTGCAGCTGCGTCAGTTGGATCAGCGTTTTAACCAATTTGAAGCGGCCGCCGCGAAGTTGGCGCGGTCTGCAAAAAAATCATTTTGAGCGGCTTGGTAAATTAATGGGAGATCATTGAACTTAGGTGAAGAATTTGCACCTAAGACCTTAGCCGCCATCAACATTGAAGCCGCTGTAGCGATGTAATTGCTTTGTACGCAAGCAGCGGAATTTAGGATCATGCCACTTCACATTTTGAGTACGGATGTGTGTGGCATTTTTTTTGCCTTCAATCTGGCGATTCACTTTGAATTGCATTGAGGAGAATTGAGCTGAATTGTGCTTAATAGCCCTGAAATAAGCCGAATGGTGCATACATCCGTGTATGTTGTTATCAAGTAAGTATAGACGTATAATTAAATGCTGTAGGGCATCATTTGTGGCCTTAGTTTGTGATCGCAAGGGGTGATGAGTTTGTAATTTTTGACATCTATCGCAGCGCTTTTTTGTCAATGCTATTAACGCAAAGCAAGGGCATGCAGTCATATCAGTTTTGTTTTCAACCAATTTTGTTTTGCCAAGTCCAAGGAAGAAATGAACGCTCCGGTCGTCATGCTGTATTTTATATCCGTGGGAGTGTTCGCCTTAGGTTCGTTTCAGGCCGCCATCATGGCGCGCAGCAGTAACTACACTCGCGCCTGTTGGACTTTTTCTGCTTTGTGTTTGGGCTTTTCTCTATTTCAACTCGCCTGTGGAATGCAGTATTCGGCGACCAGTTTTCAATCAGCGCTGTCGGCGCATAAGTGGGTCAATTTTTTCTCTGTGGTATTGCTTCCCCTGATCTTCTACTTGGTCGCTTCTTTGGAGTCAAAACCGAGTGCATTCCGTATAGCGTACGCGATGGCGGGCATCGCTAGTTTGGTGATTTTTTATAACTTTACGAGTCCGTTTGGTTATCGTTTTGTGCAGGTGTATCAGGATAGTTTGACTTCGCTGCCTTGGGGGGAACAAATTTGGATATTATCTGGTGAAGCAACATGGGCGTTTCGAGCCGTGCGTCTGATGGCTTTGGGTCTCATTGTCTATACGCTGGTGTTTTCATTTAGGCTCACGCGGTTTGGGGAGATTCGCTCTCGTCGACTAATTGGGATCGCGCTTTTCCTCATGTTGATGGCCGGTATCCTAGCTGGATTGTCGGACACCAATGTGATTAAAGTACCCTATATGGGCGGTTTTAGCTTTTTGTTTTTGGCAGTGTCTTTCGCCGCATTAGTGGGAAAAGACGTCTCGAATAGACACTTGGAAGAGTTAGAAATTTACAGCGAATTGCAGCAAGAAATTGAAGGCCGCAAAATAGCCAATCAGAGGATAGAGCATGTGCTCAATAATGATGCCCTGACTGGCTTGCCAAATCGAGCGGGAGCATTGCTTGGATTGCATAAATTAATCGAACTAAATCGTTTAAATGAAACGAAATTGGGCGTCTTTTTGTTCGATGTTGATCAGCTAGGCATCATCAATGGTACTCGAGGATATAAGGCAGGTGACCAACTTTTAATCGAAGTCGCACAACGATTACAGGATAATATTAGAGATGCCGATTTGCTAGCACGACTAGGCAGCGGGCGTTTTGTCGTCGGCGCGACGGGTTTGAAGACTGAGCGCTGTGTGACTTTGGTGTATGAGAAATTGTCGGGCGCTTTGAGCTCGCCTTTTTATATTGCGGATAGTTTGCTCAGCATTACGTCGAATACTGGGGTTGCGGTGTTTCCTGATAATGCGGGCGCGGATGAAGACATCCTTGCAGCGGCAGAGTTAGCGCACTACGATGCCAAGAGTTGCGGCACCGGCAAGCTGCGCTTTTTTCACCCCTCGCTTAAAGAGAATATGCAAGAACGCATTGCATTTGAAAGCGCCTTGAAGGACGCCCTCGACAAAGAGCAATTCTTCCTCTGTTATCAACCGCAAGTGCAAAGCTCCAATGGCCAGACCGTGTGTCTAGAAGCGCTGATTCGCTGGCAGCATCCTGTGTATGGTTTGGTGATGCCTGATCGCTTTATTCAGCTTGCCGAGTCTATGGGTATTATCGGCGCTATTGGTTCCTGGGTGATCGCTACCGCTTGCCAACAACTAGCCGCTTGGCAAGCGATGGGGTTTGCTGAACTTAGAGTGGCGATCAATCTCTCGGCGCAACAATTATTGGTTTCCGATCTAGAAGAAACTGTGTCTGCCGCGCTACACGATAGTCATTTGCGCGGCAGTGACATTGAATTAGAAATTACCGAATCGGTGTTGATGCAAGATCCTGAGCGTTCGATTGAACGTTTAGGGGCATTGCGCAAGCTAGGTGTGCGTTTGTCTATCGATGACTTTGGCACTGGCTATTCTTCCTTGGCCTATTTGCGTTTGTTGCCCGTACATGCGTTTAAACTGGATCGTGGTTTTGTCTGGGATATGGGGAAGGGCGGTAAGGGCTGGGAAATCTGCGCAACGGCGATAGGGCTGGCGCAAAACTTGGGACTGGAAGTCGTCGCCGAAGGTGTGGAAACCGAAGAACAGCGCCAACAATTGCAATCCTTAGGATGCCATTTTTTACAAGGCTATTTGTTTGCGAAGCCACTGACGGTCAGTGCGGCCAGTGATTTTTTGATGTCGGCATGGGGGCAGACGGCTGAGCAAAATGCTGTGGATGTTGTGCAGAACAATGCGCTAGAAACAATGACGCGTTTGTTGCCTGCAATTGCTACTGGTGCGCTTACTCGTTAGGGGCGGTTCTTGACAATGAATAAAAAGGGCGTCAGATGCAAATGATCTGACGCCCTTTTTTTGACTATCTTTGCGTTAAACACAGATTTTCAATTAGGCGCGTCTTCGACGCTATTTG
>CAYXJI010000325.1:0-4531 GCA_964465175.1 uncultured Burkholderiaceae bacterium
AATAATGAAACACTAGTCGCTCAACAGTCAATCGCGTGCACAAAATCAGCCAATTTTTTGCGGCTACTTCGTGGGTATTCTAAGCGCGTGAATGGCATGCAGATAGCTTCGTATTGACGTATCATCTTCAAGGTCGATTGTCTTACTTCGGGCAGCAAAGTGGTGGCATCGTTATGGTCAACTATGCACATTAATTTTTCCTGCAAAACTTCTTTTTCCGCGATTGCTTTTGCACTAGTGGGATGCGCGACACATAAGCCGAAAGTGCCATTGCAAAAATACTCCCAAGCGCGATGGCAGCGTAATTCTAGTCCCGCAAGATTGACATTGCCATCTGCTCGAAAGGCATCTGGCATAGGCCAAGAATGCTGATGTAATTGTAAAAGTGCTTGTCCAAAATCATGTTTGAATTCTTGTTCCAGTAGGCGCTTCACCACCGACATCTCATGTTTTAGCCGCAGATCAAGCGCGTGTTTCATCCACGCTAGCATGTCACGGTGCACATAAGCATTCGGCGCTAGATTTGGCACTGCAAATTTCCCAAAAACGACCGAATGCAAATACCCATCAGCGACCACATAACTCGGTGCAGGAAATAGACCGGCGGCCATCGCCTGTTCGCATTGCGCTTCTGAGATTGCTAAGGCATGTGCGAGCTGTGTGATAGTGAAAAAGTGCTGAGACAAATATGTCTGTAAGCTATCCATGCTATCTAAGTTATTCATGGTGATAAGCCTGACTATCTTGCGGACTTTGTTCGCGTTCATGCAAACCATAATCTCGCATGACTTGCGCGGCGAGGTCCAAATAATTTTGGCGTTGGCTGCTGCGGGGTAAGACTTCGAAAATGACAGCGATCATTTTAATTTCCTCATTTAAATTGTGCTAAACGTGCATTGAGTGAGACTTGATATTCCCACGATAAAGCTTGCCACTGCACTTCGCTCCAATCGCTCACTAGCAGCGACACGGCTTGTTCTACGATGGTGAAGGCTAATTGTTGTCCCGGGCAAGCGTGGCGACCGGCGCTAAAACCCCATTGCGGTAATGCATGACGATGCGGATTAAAGTCGTCGGCATCGGCGACTTGTGTGGTGTCGCGATTGGCTGCACTTGCGAAGAATCCAGCGTGCCGAGACTGTGCAGTAAACTGGCTTTGCCAACACGATGCGCTTGAGCTTCGTTCATGCGTATCAAGTGGGAAAAAATCTCGCCCGCCGCGCTGCCGAGTATAGTCTTTGGCACGGCTTCATGGGCAGGGCGCACGGCACAACGCAGGTCCGCCAACACCGCGCCGACCAGCTCGGCACGACTCACTAACCATGCTTGGGCGGCATCATTCCAAATAAAACCAGTTGCTTGGCGCAATTGCGCATACGTGGTGTAGGGATCGATTTGATACGATAGATGAGTGACAGGGGTAGGCATAGGAGCGGACAAGACAAAACTTTTTAGTCGGAAAAGCGTAGTGTATGCCTTGTCCGTCCAGCACAATTCGCTTACCATCGAAGTGTGCCTTCCATCTTCGCCGATCAACAAATTGCCACCATCGCCGCCGCGATTGCCGAGCCAGCGCGCTCGCGCATGTTGTGCGCGCTGATGGATAAGCGGGCGCGTACCAGTACCGAATTAGCGATCATCGCCGAAGTCTCCACCTCGACCGCGAGCGCGCATTTGAATAAATTAAAAGAGCAGCATTTGCTCACTGTCGTCGCGCAAGGCAAGCATCGCTATTACCAACTCGCGAGCCCTGAAGTGGCGGTGGCTTTAGAAGCTTTGATGAATATCGCGAATGTGGCGATCAGTGTATTTACACCGAGCACGCCAACGCGCTTACGTCATGCTCGCACTTGTTATGACCACATGGCTGGTGAAATCGCGGTGCAATTGCATGACTATTTAATCGCGCAAAAATTCCTATTGCCAGCGCCTGATGACAGCACATTATATGCGCTGAGCGACTCAGGACAACAGGCTTTGTCTCAGCTCGGCGTACAGCTTGCCATGCCTAGCAAAAGTCGTCGCCGTTATGCCTGCGCCTGCCTCGATTGGAGCGAACGCCGCCCGCATCTCGGCGGCGCGCTGGGCGCTGCTTTTTTGGATTTTTTTGTGCAACAAGCTTGGGTCGTTCCTGACTTGGACAGCCGCGCACTAGGTGTTAGTAAAAAGGGGGAACGGCTATTTGAAAAACTGTTACGCCAATCTCAATAAAACCATTTTGTAAGGAACATCATGTTAAATTCAAGCGATCAAACCGATCAAACCGATCAAACCGCCACTTTAGGCGGTGGTTGTTTCTGGTGCACCGAAGCCGTGTTTCAACAGATACGTGGCGTCATTAAGGTGGAGTCAGGTTATTGTGGCGGGCAAGTGCACAATCCGACTTACGAACAAATCTGTACCGGACAGACCGGACACGCCGAAGTCGTGCGCCTGCGTTTTGATCCTACGCTGATTACTTATGCCGAGATTTTGGAAATTTTTTTCACCATCCACGATCCAACGACATTGAATCGCCAAGGCGCAGATCGAGGCACGCAATATCGTTCAGTGATCTATTATCACGATCAAACGCAGCAGCAGATTGCACAAGCGACGATGCAAAAAATGGCGGCGATTTGGGATGATCTCATCGTCACAGAATTAAGCATGGCACCCCAGTTTTATATGGCCGAGGACTATCACCAAAATTATTTCCGCCAACATCCAGAGCAAGGCTATTGCTCTTTCGTTGTTGCGCCAAAAGTGGCCAAGGCGCGTAAGGTGTTTGCGGAGAAGTTGATTTCCTAAGCCTTAGAACGTATTCTTATAATTGCATTTATTACATGTGCAATAATATGTTTTTTGTGTTATTTCATCTTGGAAACCGACCATCTCTGTTCACTGATCGTCCAATCTAAAACTAGCGTCTTAAACACACACTGCTCGGGCAGGTGTTGTTATCGAATTTTCGATGCCCTTCCTTACCTAGAATAATCATGTTGAAGAAAATATTTATCCGCAGTTTATTGGTACTGTTGTCGCTTGCTTTTCTCATCATCGCGCTCTTTGTGATCGCAAATTGGGGCGACCAAGATTTACGTCATGAGGTCGAAGCCGAGTTACATTGGCAGGCACCAAAAGAGATCGTCGATAGCAATGGTTTTGTCTTGTTGCAGGGCATGACGGCCAAGGAAGGTGTTGATCCTGTGGTCTTGGGACGACGCAAGTTGGCCGCCGAATTGCAGCGTTTTGAAGAGCATAGGCACAAGATGAGCTACGATCCCATTGAGCCTGTGCTGGACGCGGATGAAGTGCGTTTTCAAAGAGGACAAGCAGAAACCTGTGTCTATACGGAGAGCGCCAATTGCGTTGCGTTTTATTTGTCGCGTGAGGTCAAAGACGAGCAAGCAATATTGCACGCACGGAAAAGCTTATTGGCGAATTTTGATCGTTTAAAAGCTAGTGCCACTTACCTCGAAATTATGCCGCCGCATATCGGTGCGAGCATTCCTCAATTTTCACCCCTTATGCATGCAGCTGAGTTGCAACGTATGCGGGCAATTCGCCTGATTGCCGATGGCAATCCAACGCTAGGCTTAACTGAGCTTTTGCAAGTGTCCGACTTTTCACAGCGTTGGTTAGCGAATTCTAGTAGTTTGGTGTCGCACATGATTGCGCTGGCATCGCTGCAAAGAGACCTGCGCATTTTGGACGAATTATTAGTGCGCTTTCCTGAATTATTGAAAGAGCAGGCACAAATTCAGACATGGTTGTCGCGCTTTTCGCTACAAAAAATGTCTATGGATAAGGCATTCAAAACGGAACGTCAAGTGAGCCTGCAGGTGATGCATGCCGCTTTAGGCGCATCGACCAATCGAGCACCTGATCCAGCGCTAAGTTGGGCGCAAAGACTTCTCACTAAATTGATTTCAAGACCAAATGCCGCGCTGAATTTGACCTATGACTGGAATCTATTACTAGAAACTTTAGCGCAACAAACGGGAACAGCTTATATCGAAATGAAGGTGGCTATGCCGAATAAGCGGAAAGCCTTGTTGGGCTTGGGGTTTGCCAATGTTTATTTGCGTGATCCCGTCGCCAAAATTCTCTTGGGTGTTTCTAGTCCCGGATTTGAGACGTATATCGAAAGGCACGCGGATGTTTTTGCACAAGCCAACTTACTCGCCGTAAAGCTGGACCTCTTAACGCAGAAAATCGCGGAAGAAAATATTCCACAATTTATACAAAGCCAGGCAGCACAATATGCCGCCAAGTACGGTGTGCAGGCCGTAAAATGGGACGCTGACAATCACTTAATATCCGTAGCATTGCGTCAAAATTCGAATCAAGGGTATCAAAAAGAAAAAGTGATACATAGCAAATTATAGACGTATGGAGTTCACATGCGCTCCGCCTCCGCCAGCCATTTGAACATCACCAAGGCATCGACGAAACCTAGTTCTGGATGGCGAAACGCTTGTGGTAAACGACCAACGGTATTGAACCCAAATTTTCCATTAGGCGCACCTGCGGTGCTATTGGTGTGCTG
>CAYXJI010000326.1:0-4475 GCA_964465175.1 uncultured Burkholderiaceae bacterium
AGCCTTTGTCCGGGTGTTAAATGATTGAGCTTTAACAAAGCTTTGACCAAGGCAAAGCCCGCGCCGGGTTTGAGGATTTCGTTTTCATGTGCCAATTGGTGGTGGCGATAGGCGTCTAAGCCTTGGTCTTGAAAGATCGCTTCCTCAGCTTCTAAATTAAACAGAGCACGCGAAGAAATACCGATGACTAACAAATTGTCGAGTGAATAGGGCATGGTCGTAGGGGCTTAAATTGAAAAAGGTGAAGGAATAATGCGGTCTAGGTGAGAAATCAGCGCATCGATTTCTTCCACCGTATTATAGTGCGCCATCGACACTCGCACGACGCCACCGTAAGTTTGTAAGCCTAGAGCCTCGATTAAATGGCAGGCATAAAAATCGCCAAATCGTATGCCAATATTAAATTGGTCGATGTGCTTCACGATGCTTTCTGATTGGGTATTTTTAACAATGAAACTGATTGTGGGTACGCGACTTCTGTCACCTTCACGAACCTGCTGCATGCCGATAATGCGCACCTGAGCTTTCGTGTTTAAGAAATCCAAAAATCGTTGGGCTAAAAAATTTTCATGCGCTTCAAATTGATCAAAGGCAAATTGCATTAATTGGCGACGCGTACCCGTGCCACCGAAGCGCTCGCCCATCGCGACCAGATAGTCAGCGATGCCTTGGCAGCCATACGACAATTCGAAATTCACATTGCCCGGTTGTAGTTTGTAGGGCAGATTGTCTTCCGTGATAAAAAAATGATTGAGATTGGCGAGACCTTGCAAGAGCGAAAATTTGCCCCACAACACGGCGTAATGCGGGCCAAAAACTTTGTAAAAGCTGAAGACCAGCACATCGGCACCACTCGCTTGCACATCCACCAGACGATGCGGTGCGTAGGCAACAGCATCGACACAGACACGCCCGCCAACAGCATGCACACGGCGCGCAACTTCGGCCACCGGATTGATGGTGCCGAGAACATTGGAGGCATACGTCATCGCCAGCCATTTTGTATGGTGGCTTAGTAAATGGTCTAAATCGGTTAAATCGAGCTGTAAGGATTTGGGATTCACTTGCCAGATTTTGATGATCGCGCCAGCTTGTTGTAAGCGTTTCCAAGCACCGATATTGGCCTCGTGATCGGTGTTGGTAAGAATGATTTCATCGCCGGCTCGGATGCTAGGCAAGATCGCTTGGATGAGTTGAAACATCAGACCGGTGGTCGATCCACCCATCACCACTTCACGGTCATCGCCTGCATTGATGAGCTCGGCAATCGAGTGCCGAGCCGCCACCACACGCTCACTCGCCCTAAGCGAAGTCGCATAGCGCGCGCCTAGTTGCACGCTAGAGCTCAACAGATAGTCATGAATGCGGTCGGCAACGATTTGTAAGACCTGAGAGCCACCCGCGTTATCGAGAAAGACGCATTGATTGGGGATTTGTAGCGCGGGAAATTCAGCGCGCACAGCGCTGATTTCCTTGAAAGATAAAGCCTGCATGGGATGGAAAATGCCAGAGTGGGAACGGGCATAAACATAGCACGATTTCGCTAGCGAATGGGAGGCGATCTGGCATCGGACAGACGTTTAAAACAATCAACCTGCTTGGCCATCCGCCCGCGCATTCAAATAGATAGGCAACATGAATCCTACCCAGATCAATAACAAAAGTAACCACACGCTGGCCGATAAGTTCATCATTTGTGGAATCGCTGTCACGCTGGCTGCGACGCGTAATAGGGCGGCGACATGCAATGCCAGATAGACAGCCCAAAGCGCATTGCTCACTTGCAGTGGTCGGCCACTATGTCCAAAACTAACACGGCTGACAAAGCCAACCAGCATGGTTCCCATAAAACCTAAAGCCAGCGCATGCACCATCGCAGAACCAATCTGCGCGCCAAACGCACTGGCGGCTTGCAAGGCAAAAACGATGGAGAGCCAAGCAAATGACAAATGCAGCATCGCCAGTAAACGATTTTGCAAACTACGGAACAAACCCCAGCGCCACGAGGTATTTGCGAAACTCAAACTGAGCAAGGTCGCGATTAAAGCTTCGATGCCATGCGTAGCAAAAATACCAGCCAGCGCCAGACCCCAGCACGCCGCAATCCAAGTCGCCAACAACCAATACGGACGCCACATCGTATAAGGCTTGATCACATTACTGCTAAAAAAGGGCAGCATGCGATGACATACCGTCAAAAACACTGGCAGCAGAAAAGCGAAGAAAGCCAACTGACGTGCCGCAATCCAAGCCTCACTCAGACCCGCACTCCACAAAAATGCCGACAATATCGCCAACACGCCGCCCGTCATCGCCAATAGCAAAGCTTGTGGATGACGTTTATCTTTGACTTGACTCTGCATCACCAAGCGCGCCCAACGTAAAGTCACCGCACACCAAGCCGCCAACATCAAGGCAAATCCCGACAGGCGAAGCGGTGGGAGTGCCAAAGTGGAAGCAAGCAACACCAAGATCAATCCACCGAAATACGTACCGCCATGTAGCAAAAAATTATGTGGTGGTTCATCCACTGCCAACCATTTTGGACCAGCGGTAAAAGTAAAACCCAAAATGAACAAAGGAAATACACCCAAAGGCATCAACAAGGCATGCAAAGGCACAGCCAAACTGCGACCACTTTGTACGTGCATCCACCACCATGAAAACAGAATCAAGACGGCAAGGGCGCCCAGAAAAAAATACAGACGATGAGGAGCGAGGGCTAAGCGTTTCATAATTTTCTCTTGAAGCAAGGGTAGTGCAATTGGAATGGCGAGCAGCGTACACTCAAATCCTCAGTTGGTTTTTGACGGAGAACAAGTGACATGCGGAAAGTGTAGTCTTGGTGGATGAGAATGCCAGTGACTAGCACCCCGCTGGCCAGAAAACTAGATGCGTATCAAGTTTGTGCGGGAGCGCGTTTGCTGCGATTGTTGATTCAGCGGGCGATACAGCGGATATTTGTTGATTTTGCATGGTTTAACGTGTGATACTTTGACGCATTTGAAATTCTTATCCTTCTACCAGCGCCATTCCTAATGCTTGCGCAAGATGCGTCTTCGTCAAAGATGTGCGATTGAGTACGGCGTCTGAATGACAATGGTTTCGCCCCAAACCCAACAAAATTTATTTGAACTTAATCTGGGTTTAAATGATTGGAGACAACATGAACCAACAAAAAAAACTATCCATGCTAGTGACGGCCTGTTTTGCAGGGCTGTTACTTGCCGCATCATCTTTTGCTGTCGAAAAGAGTGTGCAAGTTGCCGATGCTAAAGTGCCTGCCGCGACACGTATTAGCGCTGAGCAAATTGATCGTCTGGTCGAGAAAACGATGAAGGCTTTTAACGTGCCAGGTATCTCAGTGGCAGTGATTAAGGACGATCAAGTCGTGCATGCTAAGGGCTACGGTGTGCGTGATATTCAGTCGAAATTGCCGATGCAAACCAGTACCTTGGTGGGCATTGCTTCGAATTCAAAGGCATTCACTGCCGCCGCTTTAGCGATCTTGGTGGACGAGAAAAAGTTGAATTGGCAGGATAAAGTGAACAATATTATTCCTGAATTTAAGTTGTACAACCCCTATGTCACCGAAGAATTCACCGTCTTGGACTTGATGACGCATCGTAGTGGCATGGGTTTGGGCGCAGGGGATTTGATGTTCTTTCCTGATGGTAGCGATTTTACGATTAAGGATGTGATTCACAACCTACGCTATTTGAAACAGACCTCCAGTTTCCGCTCTCAATTTGATTACGACAATAATCTATACATCGTCGCTGGCGAAGTTATCAAACGCATTTCTGGTCTCAGTTGGGAAGAATTTATCGAGCAAAAAATTATGCGGCCTCTGCAAATGGAGGCGAGCGCGGCATCGATTACGCGCCTCAAGAATGCAAGTAATAAAGTAGAGCCTCACGTGCCTGTGAATGGTCAATTGCAGATCGTGCCATTCCGCCCCAACGACATCATCAATGCGGCCGGCGGTATTTATAGCAACATCGACGACATGGTTAAATGGGTGCGCATGCAATTGAACCAAGGTATGGTCGGCGATCAACGTCTATTTAGCAAACAAGCACAACACCAAATGTGGTCGCCCCACACGATTATTCCGATGGGGCCGAACGGTGGCCCTTACAACACCCATTTCGACACCTATGGCATTGGTTGGGGAATTCGAGATGTCAAAGGCTATAAGCAAGTTTCACATACTGGCGGCCTACTCGGCATGGTGACGCAGGTGACCTTGATTCCAGAATTAAAGTTGGGGATCATCGTACTCACCAATCAAGAACAGGGCGCTGCATTTAATGCGATTACCAGCACGATCAAGGATAGCTACTTTGAGATGCCTGCGGTTGATCGGGTTCAAGAGTTAGCCGATCGCATCGCTAAGCGCAATGCCGAGGCCGATAAGATGGTGGCGGACGTGTGGAAAGCGATTGACGCGCAAACCAAAGCCAATGGTAAGT
>CAYXJI010000327.1:0-4472 GCA_964465175.1 uncultured Burkholderiaceae bacterium
CGATGTAACCAAGCGCATCGACCGCATCAATCGCAGCTTCTGCATTGTCGACTAACTGCGGTACAAAATTATCATTCGGTTCAGTTTTACCTTCACCTATGATAGGGAAGGCGGCATCATCCAAGACCGCATAACCACGGGTTGCCCAGTAGATGAAAGAACCATAGCTAGGTGCGGTGAACGCATTGGGGTTGTGCGTGCTTTGACCTGCAGAATCTTTATCCTTAAATTCTGCTGGATAAGCCCAGATCAAGAGGGGTAATTTTTCTTTCTTGGCTTTGTCGTAGCCGGCTGGTAAATATAAAGTGCCCGATAATTGCACGCCGTCTTTACGTTGGTATTTGATAACTTCTTTGGAGACGTTTTTTAAACCTTCATACGGATTTTTGAATTGCGTAATCGGCGTTAATTTCGCGTCTTTGATATTGCGGAAGTAGAAGTTAGGGTAATCGGTTTTCGATTGTATCTGCACCAAGACATCGCCTTTCGCAAAATCTTCTATCGACTGAATATTTTCGATTTTGTCGGTGTAAGTCGATTGATAAACCCGCGTCTTTTCTAAGCTATCGACCTGCAACGCATCAATGAAGGGGAATTGACCTTTCTTCGTATGACCTGCGCCGATTAAGTAGGCCTTATTGTCTTCGATCGCCAAGACGCGTCTGTCGTATTGATTGCGTTTCATTTCGAAGCGACCAGGATGGGCATAGAGATCTTGTGTGTTGCGATCAAACACCAAGCGTGGTGCTTCAGCGGCATTGGATGGATTAAAGAAATAAGTTTTTTCATTGCGCGTGTCGTACCAACTATCGGTAATCACCGCTAATTTATCATTACTCCAAGTGATGCCGCTAAAACGTTGTGCGGTTTTGATCAGTGATTTTGGCGCTTGATCAAACGGCGCATCCCATTGAAATACTTCATCACGAAAATCGACTTTTTTAGCTGGATCACCCCCATCTAAAGCGACCACATAAGACAGGCTAGCGGGTTTATCGGCACGCCAGTTCATACTACGTTTGCCTTCACGCACCGCACTAAAACCTTTGGGAATGATCTCAGTCAATGGTACTTCATTGACGGTCTTGATCACTTTACCTGTCAAATCCATGACCACAGTTTTGTTAGGAAAACGGCTGACAGGAACGACATAGGAGAAGGGTTTTTGTAGGCTGGTGATCATGATGAGTTTGCCATCAGGAGAAAAGCTCTCGCCCGCAAACATCTCGGCTTTTTTCCACAAGCTGCTAGTGCCGTTCACGTTCACCTTGTACAGCTCGGAACTGGCAATATTTTCAAAATTGATTTCGTCGTTGCGGTTCTTGAGCAAATCTGGGTAAGTACGGTTTTGTGTCGCTTTACCATCGGCATTAGAAATGATTGCCCCTGTCGGCAAGTCTTTGCTCGCATCTAACAGCGCTGCACGATTTTTCGGTAAGAATTTGACGAGGAGATTTTCGCTGTCTTTAAACCAGATAGATGGACTATCCAGATTGGCATTCACATTCGCGCCGCTGATTTTTTTTGCCTGCGCGCTTGCGACGTCGATCACCCATAATTCCACGCCTCTATCGGTGGTGTGGGTGAACGCGATTTTCTTTTCATTCGGCGACCAACTGATGTTGGCGATTAATGGGTCTTTTGGTAAACCTTTAACTTGTTGTTCTTCGCCGCCGCTGACTTTGCGGACTTTCAAATTATTGAGGTAATTGGTCGAGCTGGAGATATTGGTGATCGGATTGATACGCAGACCACCCAAACGCAATTCGGATTGATTCAACTCAGCTAAGGTTTTAAATGTGTTGCGATGGGTTAGCAACATCATTTGCTTTTTTGTATCCATGCTAACTGCAGGCGCACGCACCACATCGGCTAATTCTAAGATGGATTGCGGTGGTTTTTGATAGGGTAAATTTTCTTGCGCTATCGCGGTGGTGTTGATGCCTATACAGGCTATGCTCGCGGCTAAGCTTGCTATACGAAAATTCATTTTCATTATTAATCCTATGATGTTTGAGCGTGTTAAATGTTTTTTGCTTTGCTTGGACAGTCTTGTATCTATGAAGTTCATTGCTTAGCGCGAAGCTAATATCAAGTTTCATTTAATCTTTATGACAGTACTCTTAGCAAGAAAAATCTCTGCTACAGTGGCGACAGGCTTTCAGTTTTACACAAAATTAGCGATCCGTTTCATCCTTTTTGGGGTAGCGCCGAGCGCTGCAAATTTCGACTTTCTTGCAAGGAGATGTCTGTGCAAATTTATTCCCTCATCAAAAAGACCACCCTCAGTGTTTTGTTAAGTACGTGCTTCGCAGTACCTGCGGCCTACGCGGATACGAAGCTGTTACGACAACCGGCGGTATCGCGTGACCATTTGGCTTTTGTGTACGGCGGTGATATTTGGTTGAGCGATCGTGATGGCAGAAATCCACAACGGCTCACACAACATCCGGCGGCTGAGTTCGCACCGACGTTTTCGCCCGATGGAAAATGGTTGGCATTTTCAGCCTCCTATGATCGCAATACGGACGTGTATGTGATGCCTGCGGGCGGTGGTGAGGTGCGACGATTAACTTGGCATCCGGGCGCGGATGTGGTGGTGGGATGGAGCACAGATAGCAAGCGTGTACTATTTTCTTCGGGACGTGAAATTGCGGTGAGTCGTAGTACGCATTTGTATGAAGTATCGCTTGAAGGCGGCTTTGAAAATAAAGTCATGGACGCCATTGCCTTTGAGGGAAATTGGTCTGGTGATGGAAAATTATTGGCGTACCGCCCCTTCCCACAAGCCTATAGCGGCAGCAGTGGCTGGCGTCAGCATCGCGGCGGTACTACGCCGCCGATTTGGATTATCGATATCAATGGAAAAAAATTAGAAAAAATCCCACATGAAAATGCCACTGATAAATCGCCAGTGTGGATAGGCGATGATGTGGTTTTCATCTCCGATAGAAATGACGGTGCGGCCAATTTGTTCAGCTATAACCGCAAGAGCAAAGTGGTGAAACAGTTGAGCAAAGAAACGGTATGGGATATTCGTAGTATGAGCGTCTACGATAAAACCATCGTGTATGAAGCGGGTGGTGTTTTGAAGGAATTTGATACCACGACGGGCCAAACAAAAACCTTATCAGTCGATTTGAGCGCACAAACCAGTCAGGCAAATCAAGTACGCCCGCAATGGAAAGACGCAACGGCAAATGTCACTTCGGCCAACTTGTCACCTACCGGTAAGCGTGTCGTCGTGACGGCGCGTGGTGAAGTCTTCACGGTACCGGTCAAAGAGGGCTCCATACGCAATTTGACTGAGACTGCAGGCGTGCGTGAAAAAGATGCGATCTGGAGTCCTGATGGCAAGCATATCGCTTATATATCCGATGCGGGTATTGAACATAAAATTATTATTCGAGATCAGACAGGTAGCGATGCCGGTAAGACGATAGCGCTTGGTAAAACTGCTTATTTCACTTTGCTAGAATGGTCACCGAATAGCCAGATGATTATTTTCCAGGACAATCATTTGCAACTCTTTGCTGTAAATTTGGCGCAAGGAAAAATCAGTAAGATAGATGAAAGCGCACGCCGTTCGAATTTTGCAACGTCGTTTTCTAGCGATAGTCGCTGGTTAGCCTACACGGTGGCTGGTGCTAATCATTTTTCTCAAGTGAAATTATATGATTTCAATAGCGGCAAGAGCACCAGTATCACCGACGGCTTAAGCGACGCTGACAATCCTGCGTTTGCACCTAGCGACTATCTTTATTTCACCGCATCTACCAATGCTGGCCCTACCCATGTCGGCCTTGATATGTCTAGCCAAGAACGACCATTGCGTAATGGTATTTATGTGGTGGTGTTAGCGGCTGATGGCAAGTCGCCTTTGCTGCCAAAATCTGGCGATGAAGATGGTAAGAAAGAAGATAAGAAAGAAGATAAGAAAGACAGCAAGCCAGACGGCGATAAAAAACCAGAATCTGCCGCCGTAGCCGATACAAAAAAAGACGAAGTTAATAAACCAGCCAAAGCAGTTAAAGTCGATCTGGCTGGCATACAACAACGTATCGTTTCGCTGCCCGTCGCTGAACGCAATTACGGCGCTTTATCTGTGGCTTCCGACGGCGCTTTGTTCTTCTTGGAGCGTCCACAACCTGGCGTTAGTAATGATCCTCCGGCAGAACGCAGCGGCAATAATGCGAATTTGATGCGCTTTAATATGGAAGAGAAAAAAGCCAAGCTAGTCAAAGCTGGTATCGCCGAGTACAGCCTGAGTGCTGATGGTAAAAAACTCTTACTGCAATCGACAGGCGCAAAATTAGAGATCGCTGATGCAGCGGAAAAAATTGATCCTAAGTCTATCAGTTTGGCGGGACTCAAAATGCGTGTCGATCCACGCGCTGAGTGGGAGCAGATTTTCAATGAAACCTGGTGGATGCAAAAAGAATTTTTCTACGATGCGAATTTGCATGGCATAG
>CAYXJI010000328.1:0-4464 GCA_964465175.1 uncultured Burkholderiaceae bacterium
TTAATCTATAAATGAAATAGTTATGGCAATCAAGAAGCAATTTATAAAAACAAACCCAAAGAGACACTCTCAACCCACCGAGAGCAATTAACAAAAAACGGAAAAACCATGACCAACAACGCACCAGCCTCACAATCCAAAAAGCAAGTCGTAGTCGCCATGTTCTTCATCGCCCTACTCTTCTTCATCCTAGGCTTCGTCACCTGGCTCAATGGCTCCCTCATCCCCTTCCTCAAAATCGTCTGCAACCTCAATGATTTTCAGGCACTCTGGGTCACCTTCGCCTTCTATATCGCCTACACCGTAATGGCATTGCCATCCGCAGCAGTGCTCAGTCGCATAGGCTACAAGAACGGCATGACCGCCAGTCTCGGGGTGATGGCAGTCGGTGCTTTGATGTTTATTCCTGCAGCAAAAACCAGTTACTACGGTCTCTTTTTACTCGCCCTATTCACACTCGCAACCGGCATGACCTTGATGCAAACCGCGATTAATCCTTACATCGTTTGCATAGGCTCTCGCGAGAGTGCTGCGATGCGAATTAGTATTATGGGCTTGTTTAACAAAGGCGCCGGCATCGTTGTGCCTATGGTATTCACCGCATTGATTTTGTCTGGCATTGATCAGTCGTCAACCTCTACCACCGCACTGGCGGCGATGGATCACGCAGCACGTGAAGCATTACGTGCCGACCTCGCGGCACGTTTAGTGACACCGTATATAGTGATGGCAGTTGGTTTAGTGATCTTTATGGCGATTATCCATTTCTCTTCTTTACCTGAGTTGGATTTGCAAGATGAAGATCAAAGCAGCAACACGCGCTTTGGCGTTCTGCAATTTCCGCAACTGGTGTTGGGCGCGTTGACTTTGTTCGCCTATGTCGGTGTCGAAGTCATCGCAGGTGACACGATAGGATTGTATGGGCAGCATTTAGGCGTAGCGCATTTTCTAAAACTCACGTCTTACACGATGGGCTTCATGGTCTTAGGTTACTTACTTGGCGCAGTCGCGATTCCACAATTTTTATCCCAAAAAAATGCACTCATTTTGTCGGCGGTGTGCGGTCTATTTTTTGCCCTTGGGGTCATGAATAGCTCTTCCACCAATAGCGGCATCGCACAAGCATTAGTCGGTTGGGCTGGCGTTCCTGTGGTGCCAAATTCTGTGATGTTTTTAGCGATGTTGGGCTTCGCTAATGCCTTGGTCTGGCCTGCGGTCTGGCCTTTAGCACTTGAAGGTTTGGGCAAATACACGGCGGCAGGTTCGGCCTTGCTGATCATGGGTATTGCAGGTGGTGCGATCTTGCCTATGGCTTACGGTCACTTCTCCGATACTAGCGGTGCGCAAAGCGCGTACTGGGTCATGTTGCCTTGTTATGCGATGATCTTGTTCTATGCGCTCAAAGGACACAAAATCAGTAGTTGGAAATAAGGAGTAATACCGCGTCATGGCGGACTCGATCCGCCATCCAGAATTGAGCTGGTCGTAGCTCGAACATGGATTCCACATCAAGTGCAGCATGACAAAAAAAAAGCAATACAGAATTCAATTTTGTCATTCAATAGTTAAACCATTTTTTAAAAAAGCGCCATGCTAAATCTCAGCACACTAGCTCAACAAACTCTGTTACCCGGCACCAAAGGCCTAGCATTAACCCAGCCTTTGCAACAACAAGACATCGCTCAACAGCATTGGAATGTATTGAACGCCGACACCAGTTTCCCGGTCGCCGTGTTGAAACAATCTGCACTACAACACAATCTGCAATGGATGAAAAAATTCTGTGACACCATGCATGTAGTACTCGCGCCGCATGGCAAGACCACGATGTCGCCGCAACTCTTTGACTTGCAATTAGAGAACGGGGCTTGGGGCATCACACTGGCGACGGTCAATCAAACTTTGATTGCCCATCGCTTCGGCGTGCAACGCGTGCTACTGGCGAATCAACTCATCAGTCGCAGTGATACGCAAGCGGTGCTGGCTTTAATGAAGGCGGATTCGCAATTTGAATTTTTCGCATTGACTGACTCACTGGAAGGTGTACAGCGCATGGCGCAACAAGTGCAGGCATCTGGCTTAAATCGCCCGCTCCCTCTGCTAGTTGAACTAGGCTTTGCGGGAGGCCGCACCGGTTGTCGTTGCCAGGCGGATGCCTTAGCCGTTGCACGTGCAATTCATCAAAGTCCTTACCTGCAACTGGCAGGCATAGAAGGCTACGAAGGTCTGATAGTCGGCAAACAAAGAGATCAGGATTTGGTCGCCGTCAAAGCCTTCATCAATGACTTGATCACACTCACGCAGCAAGCCGATGTCGAAGGTTTATTTGGCGGTGAAAACATTTTATTATCGGCTGGCGGCTCAGCCTATTTCGATCTGGTTGGGCGTGGTTTTGAGCAGACTTTACAACTCTCGCGCCCGGTCACTGCCATACTTCGCAGCGGCTGTTATGTGACGCATGATCACGGCTTCTACCATCATTTACTGAACGAAATGCAGACCCGTGAAAGGGTAGTCGATGTCGATAATCTGCGTCCTGCCCTAGAAGTCTGGAGCATGGTGCAATCGCGTCCCGAACCCGATTTGGCAATTCTCACGATGGGCAAACGCGATGCCTCATACGACATTGATTTGCCCTTTCCAGTACGGTCACACAGACCGGGCAGCACATCCGCGCCTGTCAATTTACCCGCTGACTGCAAGATAGAAAAAATGAATGACCAGCACGCCTATTTGCGTTTACCGAAAGAAAGTGCAATTTGCGATACTCTGCAAGTTGGTGATTTGATTGCCTGCGGTATTTCGCACCCATGTACAACCTTTGATAAATGGCCTTTAATTTTGGTAGTGGATGATCAGTATCAAGTGCAATCGGCCATCAATACTTTTTTCTAAAATGTAAGGCGAGTGAAACCCGCGCCGCCTAACAATTTTATTTAGCCTTACAGCGCGGGTTGCACCCGCCCTTCAAAAAACATGTCTACACCAACCTACGACATCATCATCCGCAATGCCGACGTCATCGACGGCAGCGGCACTGCGCCGTATCGTGCCGACATCGCGATCGCCGATCAAAAGATTGTTGCGATCGCGCCCGCACTTAGTTTGCATGGCTATGAAATTCTTGATGCTACTGGTCTGGCGGTAGCGCCCGGCTTTATCGACGTCCACACTCACGACGACAGAGAAGTTATCGATGCACCAGCGATGCTACCGAAACTAACGCAAGGCGTGACCACCGTCATTACCGGCAATTGCGGCATCAGCTTATCCCCATGGCTGGCAGATAAAATGCCACCTGCACCACTCAGCTTAATTGGCACGCAAAAAGACTACCGCTACGCAAGTGTTCAGGATTACGCTAAGACTGTAAAACAAGCACAGCCAGCGGTGAATGTCGGGATGCTAATCGGGCATTCGACTTTACGCGTGAATGCGGTTGCAGATCTACAGCGCGGCGCAACCGAGGATGAAATCAAAGTCATGCAAGATCTGTTAGCCGAAGGCATGCATGCAGGTGCATTAGGATTTAGTTCGGGTCTGTTCTATCAAACCAGCAAAGCAGCCGATAATGCCGAAGTCATCGCCTTAGCAAAAATCAGTGCCGCCGCGGGTGGCGTGTACACCTCACATATACGCGACGAATACAATGGCGTACTCCAAGCTTTAGCCGAAGCTTGCGACGCAGGCAAAGAAGCGCAATTGCCTGTCATTCTGTCGCATCACAAATGCGCAGGCCCAGCCAACTGGGGACGCACCACAGAAACCTTAGCCTACGTCACTGAACGCCGCAAAACCCAAACAGTCGGACTCGACGCCTATCCCTACACCGCCGGTTCCACCGTGCTCGATCCTGATTATGTCGATGGCGTGATCCGCATCATGATCAGTTTTTCGCAGCCACATCCAGAAATGCAAGGCCGTGATCTAGCCGACATTGCCAACGAATGGCAAGTCGATCAAAAAGAAGCGGCACGACGTTTACACCCCGCCGGCGCGGTGTATTTTCAAATGCGAGAAGATGATGTGGAACGCGTCTTGAGCTACCCGCATACGATGATAGGCTCGGACGGATTGCCGCACGATAGCCATCCGCATCCGCGCTTATGGGGTGCATTTCCACGCGTCCTGGGTTACTACAGTCGCGAGAAAAAACTCTTCACGTTAGCCGAAGCCGTGCGTCGCATGACCACACTCTCAGCAGATCATTTTGGTTTAAAACAACGCGGCCGAATCGCGCTCCATTGCTGGGCGGATCTAGTGATATTTGATCCCGCTACAATTTCCGACCAAGCCACATTTGCGTCGCCTAAACAGGCTGCTACTGGCATTCTTTGGGTCTTAGTCAATGGTGAAATTGCGTTGGCAAATGGTAAGCCCACTGCGAACCGAGCTGGTCGTTTTTTAGATAGGGAAACGCAGATTTATTCCTAAATCTTGCGAACGATACTCGAACGCAAAAGT
>CAYXJI010000329.1:0-475 GCA_964465175.1 uncultured Burkholderiaceae bacterium
GCTGCCTATCACCCAGCGTGCTAGCGTTTGATCGGCAACGATCACGCCGTGTCTTGCTAATACTTTGGCAAAGCGTGTGAGCGGCAAACCGTCGACATATTTGACAGTCAATAGCATCGCTAATAGCGATGCACTGGCATTGGTTTTAGGCAGCGGCTGTGCGGGCAGTGCTGCGGTGATGGGCGCGTGCGTACTCTGTGGGCAGCCATAACGTTTGCGAATATGGCGCAGTACGCGAATTTGCATGGGAACGATGTCGAGTTGTTCGGAGACATCGTCACCAATGGCAATCATTGGCGTGCCGCAAGGGCAAGTGCGCTGCGCTTCGGCTACGTCATGAATGATGTCAACCCGCTGTAAGTCGTCCGGCAGCGGCGCACGTTTGCCGCGAGCTGGTTTCTTAGGTGCTGCTGGCGTAGTGATTTTGTGATCGATGCTACCAAGTTCAGGCAATCTCACCTGATCTTGTTCTGTG
>CAYXJI010000329.1:485-3488 GCA_964465175.1 uncultured Burkholderiaceae bacterium
GAGGTGCTGGCTAGTACGTCGGCTTCATCAAACAATCTCGCTTGCGCCGGAAGCGCTTCGGAACTGGCACCGAATTGACGATGACGAGCCAGGACGATTTGTTCGAGCAAGGCTTGGATACGCGCATCTGCATCGCGTTGGACTTTAAGCAGTTGTGCATCTGCATTGTGTTTGGTTACTGTGAGCTCTATTTCCAATTCTTTGCATCGTGTCTCTGCACCTTGCAACAGCGCGATTAATCCCGCCACATCTTGCGGCAAATCAGTCGGTAAAGTGAACGAACTTAAGCCCGATATTGGGTCGAACTTAAGCTCTTTTGGTGAGGTAAAAGGCATGACACATTTTACCATTTTTACCTATGAAACTGAAGTGAAGCGCAAGGTTTTATGCGGCTTATTTTGCCAAATATTATAGCCCTCTAATAGTCTAGTCAGGTCTTGCATACTGATGCTGTGATGGGCCTCATCTTGCGGATCATGGCTGGATGAAATCCACGCAAATTTCTCCGCTTCCAAACGCTTCATCCACAAACAAAAGCCATTTCTATGCCAGTAGAGAATTTTGATTTTATTGCGCGAACGATTAACAAATACAAACAGCGCCTGGGCAAACGGATTCAACGTCAATTCCTGCTCAACCAACACACTTAAACCCGACATCCCTTTGCGAAAGTCGACCGGTGTACGACACAAATACACCTGTGAAATAGCGCAACCGGGATGCATTAGCGCACCCCATCTAATCGCGCCAGTGCGACCAACCATTCAACCGGCGGCAAGGTCTGCATTTCTAGATGAAGCCCACTCCCCAAATGCAAATGGATTTGCCTATCGCTCACCGATTCAGCAGGCGTTCGCACTTGCAATCGCGTAAAAAAGCCAGATTTTACATCTGCTTTTGAAGTCGTCGCCGATGTCGACGCCGTGGTGCGCAGCGTCATTTTACGGCGCTGATAGTAGAGCGAATCAACCGATAACCCATGCCGCCTAGCATACGCCTTCACAGAAATTCCTTCGACTTTACACGCATCAAGATGCGCAATCCAATCTCGCTCTTCCATCGCCACTCCGACTCATTTTGAAAAAACCGTAGATTGCAGGATTATTTAGGGGGTGGGTAGAGTGGGGTTTATGGATGGCTTACAATTGATCAGCCAGATGCTTTAGTCTTTGCACATGTTGCAGATATTGACGTACTTCTTTATTAGTTGGTTTTTTCGGTTCACGCTTTAACGCATGCCAGCCACTTTGTGTTGTGCCACTGGACGTTTTGAGCATATCGTCTATCATGGACTTCGCTGTGGTCGTCAATGCAGACGAGATCGTTTCATAAAAATGGCGATTGATTTTTTCCCGGCCACGCTCAGCAATGTCGTGCAACGTGCCGAATGCTGGAATTTCATAGCGATGATGTACCAATTCTTCGAGTAATACGTTTATGATGTCAATGACAGTATTCTTAGTATGTGCCGTGGTTTCCGCTACGCCGCTGAGCCATTCTCGTCCTTCTGGCCCTAACGCTTTGACATTGAAATAATCGCGTAAAATTTTCCTGTGTAATTGTCTGGTTCCAGATACATCATATTGAGTGAATTCAATTGCTTCAGGTATTCGCGCAAAACTGCAGGCGCGGGCAATATGTTCACGAATTTGTTCCGGAACATCGGCCAATGGCAAGAAATAACCAAGTCGCTGGAATAGCTTCATTTGAATCACCAACGCGAGCCTAGCGATGGGGCGCCGCACATTATCCAACGCGAACGCATACTCGTCTGCGCTCGGTGTGTATATGTCACTTAATTCTTTTTGGGTTGGCTCTGGTTTTAGGCGAGGATAGGCGGATTCGTGGAGGCTGGCCATGAATAGTCTCGGATGTTGACGGGAAATGGTAACTTGATTTATTACAATTTACCATGAAGTGTTTTGTCATTTGTGGGCAGATATCAAAAATATTGAATTATTTAGAGATGTGAAATGTTTGTTAAATCGAATTGGATTCAGGGGTGAACTTCGTAATTAAAGAGTGAAATCTGTTTGGAAATTCGCACAGGTTTTTAAGACTTCTCTTGAAAATAGCGTCAAGTATACATCGCAGGAAAATCCTAAAAAAACAAAAACTGGCAAGAACCTCTTCGACTTTCAAGCCTGATGATCGATGGCTGAAATCCATGAGGATGTCCGAAGCGTATTCACCATAGCCGAGGTGTTACCCAGCTATGGCTTTCACGGTGTTAATAAGCGTTTTTTGCTTCGATTATTTTGAAATAAAATTGACGAGTACCGTTTTTTTATCTGCAAAAGTAATTGTCGCAATTGCCTTAGATCCAGCGACCAACTTGGCATCGCCTTTTGTTTCGAGGATATTTTTGCCGCTGGCGGTTAAAGCAACTTCGGTTTTAACTTTACCGTTAGTGACTGTTAACGTTCCACTGGCACCATCAGTTGTGACATCTTTTCCATGATCGGTGTACACATAAATCGTACCACTACCATTTTTATTGACGAGTTCAAACTGTAAGTCATTAGCTTCGCCCATCACACCACCAAATTTAGCTTTTACACCGTGTGCTAGGGCTGTTCCTGCTAATGCCATGGCAGTGATCGCTACTAAAAATGTACGTTTCTTCATGAAGTTCTCCTTGTTTGTAGCGACTTTTTGGGCGTCGCTGCATTAGCCCTTTTTTAATAACAATTCATTTAACGCTGATCCTGATTCACTTCACTTTAATGGGTGTGCCGATGGTGTATATCAGGGTAATGCGGGTGTTTGTGTTTAATGGGTTCGTGTCGATGGGTATGGGTATGAGGTTCTTGACCATCCCACGGTTCTTCATGAACATGCTGATGGTGGCTGTCATGCGTGTGGCTATGTGCATGCTCCATCACTTCATGCTCATGCCAGTGACTATGGTGTTCCGTAAGATGCAAATAAATCCCCAGTCCCATCAAGAATGCGGCCAGCCAAAATGTCATACTAGGTGATTCACCTAAAAGCATTAATGAC
>CAYXJI010000329.1:3498-4463 GCA_964465175.1 uncultured Burkholderiaceae bacterium
TGCGGAAAAATAAGCGCCAGTACGTGCCGTTCCCAAATGTCGTAAGGCTAAAACAAAGAGCACAAGACTTAACCCATAGCCTGAGAAACCTAGTGCACCCGTAGTCAAGACAGTGCCGATGTCAGGTAGTGAAAAACCTAAACCGATGCCGATACTGAGATTGACTGTGCCCGAGACTAATCCCTTAATGCCTGCGATTTCAACGGCATCACCCGCCGAAATCTGACGGGTAAAATTGTTATCCATTGCCCAGCAAAAGCACGCTGCCAGAATAGCGATAGCGCCCCATGGCACGCCAAACACAGGCACTTGCTCCCACGATAGCAAGATGCCTGCTGCCACAATGAAGAGCATGCCAATAAAGATACGACGATCAAAATTTTCTTTGAAGACAAACCACGCCAACATGGCGGTGAGCACGCCTTCCATATTCAACAATAGTGACGCTGACGATGCCGGTGTCAACGCGAGGCCAGTCATGAGCAATACCGGTCCAGCAATTCCCCCTGATATGATGGCTGCACCTAGCCATGGTAAGTCTGCACGGGTTAAACCAATGACCTCTCTCGACACATTGCCAGACAAGACTTTGCGGATCGCATACCAAATCAGTAAGCCAATGCCACTCCCTAAGTACAATAGGCCAGCCAATATGACTGGCGCTATATGTCCAATAAAGGTTTTGGCGAACGGAGTACTGGTACCAAATAGAATGGCGGCCAGTAATGCGTAGATAACGCCTTTATGCATAATTATCCTGTTTATGGTGGGCTGCGCTTGAGGAATGCCGCACTAGATAGCATTGCTGATGCATCAAACTTATTTGCTTGCTGGGTCACCATTCGGATAAAACATTTCCGTATAGAAGCCGCTCGCTTGCAGGAGTACCGTCACTGGCGTGGTACCCGTATTTTTCCAATACCAGCCGTGTACGCCGGTAAATGGTGCGATTAAAGAAGCGGTTG
>CAYXJI010000330.1:0-4446 GCA_964465175.1 uncultured Burkholderiaceae bacterium
TTTAATTCGCAATGCGCGCAAAGAACAAGCCGAAAACAAGCCGCCTAAAGCGTATCGCGAAATCTTCCAGATTCTGAAAGACATCCAGAAGAAAAAAAATGCCGCCACTGCATCTGAAGATGATGCTGAGAACGACGACGAATCTGACGATGACAATTATTGACCTAGATCGCCCGCTGCGAATCGGCTTGGTGTCGATCTCAGATAGAGCCTCTAGCGGCGTGTATCAAGATCAAGGCCTACCCGCATTACAAACTTGGTTTGGCGCGGCACTCAGCACGCCGTGGCTCATGGAAACGCGTTTAATTCCCGACGAACGCCCAGCCATCGAGCAAGCTTTAATCGACTTAGTCGATCAGGCGCGCTGCGATCTGGTGATTACTACGGGCGGCACTGGTCCAGCGCGACGCGATGTGACGCCAGAAGCGACGCTCGCGGTAGCGACCAAGGAAATGCCAGGCTTTGGTGAGCAAATGCGCCAGATCAGTTTGCAATTTGTACCGACCGCGATCTTGTCGCGACAAGTTGCGGTGATACGTGAAACCGCTGATCACGCTGCCTTGATTTTGAATTTGCCCGGTCAACCAAAGTCAATTAAAGAAACCTTAGAAGGTTTAAAGGATGCCGATGGCAAACAGCTAGTCGCAGGTATTTTTGCGGCTGTCCCGTATTGCATAGACTTGATTGGTGGCCCTTATGTCGAAACCCATGAGACGGTCTGTAAAGTATTTCGACCAAAATCCGCACTGCGCGTAAAAATTTCTGAATCATCACCATGACAAATCAACCTTTAGAAACCGTTGAAATCGAAAGCGGTGCGAATCCCACCGCCGCCATTATTTGGATGCATGGCTTAGGTGCCGATGCCAACGATTTTGTACCTATCGTCAAAGAGCTCGATCTGAGCAATTGCCCAGCGATACGCTTTGTCTTTCCCAATGCGCCGCAAATTCCTGTCACTTTAAATGGTGGCTACATCATGCGCGCTTGGTACGATATCGCTGCGGCTGGTACCGATATTAATAAACGCGAAGATGAAGCTGGCTTGCGTCAATCGCAGCAACAAATCGACGCCTTGATCGCGCGTGAAAATGCACGTGGCATTGCGACTGACAAAATCATTCTGGCTGGCTTCTCACAAGGCTGCGCGATGGCTTTGCAAACTGGCTTACGTCACCCACAAAAATTAGCAGGCATCATGGGCTTGTCTGGCTATATTCCTTTGGCAGATAAAGTGGAGGCAGAACGTCACGCCGCCAATCAAGACGCGCCTATCTTTTTAGTGCATGGCGCTAGCGATCCTGTGATTCCTATCCAACGAGCGCAGCAGTCTCGTGATTTGTTGTTGAGCCTTGGTTATGCAATAGAATGGCATGACTACTGGATGCAACATTCGGTGTCGCCGCAAGAGATAGTTGATATCGGAAATTGGCTGCGCAAAGTTCTATAAGTGCTTGATTAAACCCAAATTTTCCATGAGGCGCACCTGCGGTGCTATTGGCGTACTGGCGTACCGACGGTGCACTTTTCGGCTACTTTTGCTACGCTTCGTTGCTAATAGCTTGCTATTAGCGCCTCATTCGCATCAAAACACGCTCGAAAAGTGCGTCCATCTTCATCGCAAATTCAAATGGAAATTCTGGGTTAAAAAAGGTTTATTTGAAATCAAATAAGCCTTTTTTTGTTTAAGCGTTCAAATTAAACTTTGAACGCGGGTAATTTCCAATAAGTCACCGCACGCCATAGCCACTCCATCGGCCCATAGCGAAAATTACTTAGCCACCAATGGCTTAATGCGATCTGCAACATTACCACCGCCGCGACAAACACAACTTGATGCGCTCTTTGCATGCCGAAATATCCCATGCCATAACCATAAAAAACTGCCGAGCAAATAAGGGATTGCGATAAATAATTGGTGAGCGCCATGCGACCATAAGGCGCCAATATTTTTATTTTTGCGTATGCACCTGCGCTATTGAACATCAAGATCACGAGACTGACATAGCCCAAACAAGCAGGCAAATTCCCTAGATACAAAAGTCCAGTCGCAAAGCTAAATGGATCGTTTTCAGCTCCTTGCGCCGGCGCGGTCGCGAACAAACTACCAGCCATACCCAATCCTATGCCTATCGGCAAACCCCATATGGCCAGCTTTCGAAATAGAGGCAAGTGTGCGCGCGTATCCTCCATCGTGCCTGAGCGCACAAACCAAAAGCCGATTAAGAACATACAGTTAATTAGTAAGCTAAAAATGACCACATTAGTCCAATTTTCAGCGAATTTCTTAGCTCGAAATTTCACAGCTTCAAGATAAGTACCCTTGGTCAAAACCTGCGCTTCCAACTGAATATTTGCTGCATTCTTCTGCTCTTGCTCCAGCTGTTTTTTCTTTCGCTCCTCGGTCGCTGCTTTGCGCGTGTCTGTAGGGCTTACCGCTACAAGTGGAGCTGAAGCGGCTAAAGAAGGGGCGATCTGCGTCTCAGCTTTACTTGCAGCTGTGGGCGATTCTTTCGTACCCCAATACTCCACGCCACCGCCAATAATCATGGCAACGAAGAGCGTGCAGTAAAACAAGGCACCGATTTTCCAAGGACGGTCTTCTTTGGGTTGATGCGCGCGCATAAAAGCAAAAGCCAACAAAAAGAAAAATCCCGCCACAAAGATCACACCGCGCGCAGCCTTCATTGCTGGGATGAGAAAACCAAGTACGCTGATCAACACGGCGATACCGCCCATCACATACAAGACTGCCGCCGTAATCGGCATGTCCTTACCGAAGAAGCTAAGCGTAACCTCAGTGCGCAGTAAAAAGGCAAGGCTCGCAAGCAAAATCAAAACGATCGCGATGGCAATCAGATCATTGAGAATGGGAATCGCAGCACACAGCGCTAGCAAGGCAGCAGCAGAAAAAACCCAGCGCAAGTCAGCAAATAAAATAAGTAACAAACCAGCTGCGGCGATGGCATAGCTAAACAAGATATCACCCGGCCAAATCAAAATATAATGCAGCAAACCAAATATCGCTAGCGCGATCAAGCGACGATAATAGGGCCGTAAAAATTCCTGCCCTTTGGCCTCGGTACGTGTCAACATCAGCGCGAAGCCCATACCAAACAACAAGGAAAATATCGTCCAGAATTTTCCTGCTACAAAATACGCAATCACATAACTCGCCAGCCAATTCAGCCCATGCAAACCGGCAGGCATGCCCTGCCCCAATTCACCCACTGGACGATTGAAGAACTCCACATTCATTAAAAAAATACCGATGAGCGCAAAACCGCGAATCACATCAAGCACTGCAATGCGATCTTGCACCGCTACCGGCGCTAGCACCGACGACGCTGCTGCTGTGTGTACGCCGTATTCAGACTTAGGATGAGATTCGTTGATTGCGTCCTTACTGTTATTTTGCATAATGTCCCTCGTGTGAACTTACGACCAAATAAAAAAACGCTTCGATCTGCATCAAAGCGTTTTTTATTATGCATGAAGCGCTGGCTTTTAAGCTAATTTAAAGCTAGCTTTAAGCTAATTTTATTGCATTTGTGGCTGCAGCGAAGGTGGATTAATTTTCATCGCGGGAATTTGCCAGTACGTCACTGCACGCCACACCCATTCCATAGGACCATAACGGAAGCGTGCCAACCACCAGTGACTGAACAAGATTTGCAAGCAGATCACACAAACGGCGAAACCTAATTGTTGCGCACGACCAAGCCCAAAATATCCCAATCCCCAACCATAAAAGAAGCTGGCTTGTATCAAAGACTGCATCAGGTAATTGGTCAAGGCCATACGACCAAACGGTGCCAGCACTTTAATGTTGGAAAAAAGTGAATCGCTATGCAACATCAAGACCACAATACTCAGATACGCCAAGCAGCTTGGTAGATTTCCCAATTGCAACAGCATCTGCGCAAGCTGCCAACCATCTCCAGAAACACCTGGCACATGACTCACCGCGATACTACTTGCCAACACACTCAAGCCCCAGCCGACAGGCAAACCAATCACGGCAATGTGACGAAACAGCGTTAAATGCTCAGCCGTCTTGGTGATGATTTTTGCCTGCACAAACCATAAACCAATTAAGAACAAAGCGATCGCTTCAAATGCCAAGCCTGCTGGATTAAACGGCCCTTCCATCAGTCGATTCAAGCGCTGCTTCACGGTGTCTATATAGCTGCCATGACTCAATACCTCAACATCCTGCGCGACTTTTTCCCTGCTTTCTTGAATACGGTTGATCGAATCGGCATCGCGCTCGATGTTTTTTTGCACCTCGGTTTTGACTAGCTTAGGATCGTCCTTTTTTGCGTCCACTTGCGGCGCGGGTTTACCTTCCGTCAATGCCGACTTCTTACGCAATTCTTCCGCCGCTTTGGCCTGTGCTTTTTGCGCTGCAAGCTGCACCGCTTCCGGCGAATTAAAAACGCTTTT
>CAYXJI010000331.1:0-4416 GCA_964465175.1 uncultured Burkholderiaceae bacterium
AGATTTTGTACTTGTTCGCGCATTTGTTCAATCAATAGTTTGAGTTCCATTGAAGCATCTGCCAATTCTTTTAGCGCAGCCTTAGAGCCCAAGGTATTGGCCTCGCGGTTAAGTTCTTGCATCATAAAGTCTAGGCGTTTGCCGACTTGCCCACCTTTTTGTATTATTTGACGCGTTTCCTTGAGGTGGCCGGATAGTCGCGCAAGCTCTTCGTTGATGTCGATGCGTATGCCGTACATGGTGACTTCTTGTCGTATTCTATCGAGAACTTCATCGCGAGAAATCGTGGGCGCTTGTCCATTGCCTGCACTATTTAGTGCTAAACCGAGTGCTTCTTCTAGGCGGGTGATGGATTTTTGTTGAAACTGTTGTAGCACGGCTGGCATCAGCGGTGTGATTCTTTGTACGATGACATCCATCTCATCGACGCAGCGCAGCAATACGCCTGCTAATGCATTACCTTCACGAGCACGGCTTTCGATGAAGGCATTGAGTGTTGCTTCGATAGTTGCCGCGATACTCTCTTGTAGATCATCCGTGTTGATTTCTGACTCTTCTATCACGCCCGGCCAACGCAATACATCGGCGACGTTCATGGCTTGAATTAGGGGAAATTTTTCTTGCAAATGTGATTGGTATAATTGGATTTGAGATAATATCTCTGCATTTAATCCCTTCTTTTGCCCGCTCTGTGTGTTTTTGCCAAAGCTGAAACGACATTCCACCTTGCCACGGTGCAGTCGTTTACTTAAGGTGTCGCGAAACAAAGGTTCAACCGAACGAAACTCATCGTTAATCCGAAATTGCAAATCGAGAAAGCGCGAATTGACACTCTTAATTTCTATGGTTATTGTTCCAGCATCGGTTTCCTTGGTGCTGGTAGCGTAGCCAGTCATGCTAAAAATGCTCAATTGATTTCCTTTGATTCGTGTTGTGATTATGCGAATTGTTTATTGTTTAATCATTTATTTGTCTATCAAAGTTCATTGACACAAAAACGACACTGTACAATGCAACTCAAAGCAACAAACAATTATTCAGTAATTTTTCTTCAGCTATTTTTCCGAGCGAGACCAAATTTATTATGGCAGCACAAAATAACGCACCATTGCCTGACGGTTTAGAAATAGCCGGATACCGTATTGTAAAGAAAATTGCTTCCGGTGGCTTTAGTATTGTTTACTTAGCCTCCGATGAGGATGGCAATGCGGTGGCGATCAAGGAATACTTGCCTAGTTCTTTAGCATTGCGACAAGTGGGCGAATTGGTGCCCGCAATTTCTGCAGAAAATTTCCCAGTTTATCGTATCGGTCTTAAGTGCTTCTTCGAAGAGGGACGTGCTTTAGCGCGCATTTCGCATCCGAATGTCGTGAGCGTTATTAATTTTTTTCGTGCCAATGAAACCGTCTATATGGTGATGGCGTATGAGTCGGGACGCTCATTGCAAGAGCACATTTTGAGGCGCCGCGATAAAGGTGAAAAACCGCTAGTATCGGAACGCTTCATTCGCAAAATGTTTAATCTAGTGATGAATGGTTTGCGCGAAGTACATACCAATAAGTTATTGCATTTGGATTTAAAACCAGCAAATATCTATTTGCGTATGGATGGCACACCAATTTTGCTCGATTTTGGCGCTGCGCGGCAGACCTTGAAAACCGATATGCCTAAGCTTTATCCTATGTATACACCGGGATTTGCTGCGCCTGAGTTGTATGTTAAAAATAGCACTTTGGGACCTTGGACTGATATTTATAGTATTGGCGCATCTATTTTTGCCTGCATGGTGGGTGCGCCACCGCAGCCGTCTGATCAACGTAAGTCAAACGATAAAATGGAAGCGCACTATAAAAAACTCGATGGCATGTATTCGCCCGAATTGATTGACGTAGTGCGTATGTGTTTGAAGTTAGACCCAATGGAACGTCCGCAAAGTGTCTTCGCCTTACAAAAAGCATTGGCAACCAAGGCCGTACCGCAACGGGAATTGACCTTCCTTGAAAAAGCGAAGCTCAAGATGTCTGGCATGCTTGGTAAAAAAAATAAAACTACGGAGGATGGCGATTTTACGACTATCCAAGAAGATACTATTTAGCGCAAACGCTATTAGTTGATTCTCCTTATTTGAACTCACTCATTATAAATTCATGCGCTTTTCAGTCTATCAAGAAAGTCATATCGGCGGTCGTAAAGTCAACCAAGATCGCATGGGGTATAGCTTTACCCGTGACGCAATTCTATTGTTGCTGGCCGATGGGATGGGGGGGCATATTATGGGCGAAGTGGCGGCCACTATTGCCATGCAAACCATCGGTAGCCTGTTTCAAAAACAAGCGCATCCTATGATCGATAAGCCGGAACGCTTTTTGGAAAAAGGTTTTCTGTCTGCGCATAATGAAATTCATCGCTTCAAGCTGCTGAAAAATTTACCGGAGACACCACGCACCACCATCGTTGCCTGCCTCATTCAAAATGGCAATGCCTACTGGGCGCACTGCGGTGACTCGCGTTTGTATTGGATGCGCGATGGTCAGATTTTATTGCGCACCAAAGATCATTCGCGTCTAGAGACTCTGATCGAACAAGGTAAGATTGACCCCTCTGAGCGCAATACACATCCAGACCGGAATAAACTCTTTAACTGCCTAGGCGCGCCGCATGCGCCGATTGTGGAATTGTCACGCCGTGCTTCTTTGCAGGCGGGGGATTTAATTATGTTGTGCTCCGACGGCTTGTGGGGCGTGCTGCCCGATCATTTATTAGCACAACGCTTGCATGAGCAAACCATCGTTCGCGCTATTCCTGAATTAGTCCGCAGTGCGGTCGATATCGCGGGGCGTCAGGGTGATAATGCAACTGCTTTGGCGATGATGTGGGAAGGGAATGATATTTTAGAAAATTCTTCCATCATCTCAACCAATACGCTGCCAATTGGTTCTATCGCAACCACGATACAAGTGCCTGTTGATATGGATGACGAAAACGCTGAGGCCGACATCTTTAATGATGAAGAAATTGAAAAAGCCATCGACGAAATTCGGAATGCTATTCATAATTCGACCCGCTTAACGAACAAGAGCTAACTATACGCGCTAGCGAATTTAAGGGCGGCTTACGCAGGCTAGCTCTTATCAATACCAATCAATAAAAACTCATCAAGAAGAGCTACATCCATGTCAGAAATTATCCGTCCTAGTGCCCGTCCATTAAGCGCGCTGCGTGCCATCAGTTTTACCCGCAATTACACCAAACATGCTGAAGGTTCGGTCTTGGTTGAATTTGGTGATACTAAATTAATTTGTACCGCCAGCATCGAAGATAAAGTGCCGGGTTTTTTGAAAGGCCGAGGTCAAGGCTGGTTGACGGCGGAATACGGCATGTTGCCGCGCTCGACCCACACGCGCATGGATAGAGAAGCGGCCAAAGGAAAACAGTCTGGCCGTACGCAGGAAATCCAGCGCTTGATCGGTCGATCATTGCGCGCTGCGTTTGATCTCGAAGCTTTCGGTGAGCGCACCTTGCATTTGGATTGCGATGTAATTCAAGCCGATGGCGGCACTCGCACTGCGGCGATCTCAGGCGCGATGGTGGCGGCCTATGATGCCTTTGCAAAACTTGCCGCGCGGTCTTTGATCCCCGCGATACCGGTGAAACACTTTGTTGCTGCGATTTCGGTCGGTGTGTATCAAGGTCTGCCGGTCTTAGATCTCGACTATTTGGAAGACGCTAATTGTGATACCGATATGAATGTCGTAATGAATGAACATGGACAATTCATTGAAGTGCAGGGCACGGCCGAAGGCGAGGCGTTTGATCGTTCTACTTTGAATGCACTATTGGATTTGGCTGATGTGGGTATTCGTGAAATCATCGCAAAGCAAAAACAGGCGCTAGCGCTCTAAGTGTAGTCATGAGGTATCGAGCCGTCAGTAAATAGTGAGAATCAGTAAAATGCAACGAATCGTATTAGCGTCCAATAACGCGGGAAAGCTCAAAGAATTTTGCCAAATATTGGCACCGCTGGACATAGAACTATTGCCGCAAGCAAGCTTGAATATTCCCGATGCACCAGAACCCTTTTTTACCTTTGTAGAAAACGCCTTAGCCAAGGCGCGTCATGCTGCTCGGATCGCGGGATTGCCTGCAATCGCAGATGACTCCGGTATCTGCGTCAATGCACTCGGTGGCGCACCTGGGGTTTACTCGGCACGGTATGCGGGCGAACCGAAGTCAGATCAGAATAATAACTTGAAATTAATAAGTGCCTTACAAGGCCTCGCTGATCGTTCTGCTTACTATTATTGTGTGTTAGTTTATGTGCGCTCTGAGCATGATCCGCAGCCTGTGATTGCAGATGGCCGTTGGGCTGGACATATTATTGACCAAGCACGCGGTGGCCAAGGTTTTGGCTACGAT
>CAYXJI010000332.1:0-4403 GCA_964465175.1 uncultured Burkholderiaceae bacterium
TATGCTGTACGTGGGAATACTTTTCGATCACCATTTTTTCGGTCAGTTTGACGCTACCGGTTTGCGCGATGCGGCCGATATCGTTGCGCGCGAGATCGATCAACATCACGTGTTCGGCAATCTCTTTTGGATCTGCCAATAACTCAACCGCGAGTTCTTCGTCACGTTCTGGCGTTGCGCCGCGTGGGCGTGTTCCCGCTAATGGACGTATCGTGATTTTTTTGTTGCCATCGCTGAGTTGTTCGTTGCGAACCAAGATTTCTGGTGAAGCACCGATGATGTGCATGTCACCGAAATTGTAGAAGTACATGTACGGCGAAGGATTGATCGAACGCAGCGCGCGATATAAAGACAGTGGTGAATCGACATAGGGTTTTTTGATGCGCTGTCCGATCTGCACTTGCATCAAATCGCCCGCCATAATGTATTCCTTGGCTTTCAGCACGGCTTTCAAATAATCTTCTTTAGCGAAATCGCGTATCGCTTCCGTACGCACTGATGCTGAGGTGATAGGAACATCAACGCTACGGCGAAGCATCGCACGCAAATCTTTCAAGCGTTGGCGCGCTTTGCTCCACGCTTCTGGTTGCGTGGGATCGGCATAGACGATCAAATACAATTTGCCAGAGACATTATCGATCACGGCAAGTTCTTCCGTGAGCAGGAGTTGAATGTCTGGCAATCCGAGATCATCTTTTGGCGCGGTTTTTTCTAAACGCTTTTCCACATAACGCACGGCATCATAGCCAAAGTAACCAGCGAGCCCACCGCAGAAACGTGGCAAGCCAGGACGCAAGGCCACGCGGAAACGGGATTGATATTCAGCGATGAAATCTAAGGGATTGCCTTCATGCGTTTCTATGACTTGTGCGTTCTTGATGACTTCGGTGTGAAAGCCAGTGGAGCGAACTACGGTGGATGCTGGTAAGCCGATGAAGGAATAACGGCCGAAACGTTCACCGCCTTTGACCGACTCCAGCAGAAAGCTATTTTTGCCGCCATTGGTGGCTTGCGCCAGTTTCAGGTAGAGCGTGAGTGGTGTCTCCAGATCGGCAAAGGCTTCAGCGATCATCGGGATACGATTGTAGCCTTGTGCGGCCAAGGATTTAAATTCGAGTTCAGTCATGATGTATGTGCGTTAAATGTGTTTGACCTCCGAGTCCACATACGATCAGCGCCAGACGTCAGGAATGCAGACGCGACTAGCTCCATAATGTGAAATCAAAAGGTCGAAACGGTACAGCGAAAACTTACAGAATCTTGTCAAAGATGACGAGAGATGAAAAAACGTCGTTGGCGCGAATCAGGGTTTGGATAAAACTCAGACACACAGACGAAAGCGCCCACGCTGGTCAGGTAGATTGCCAGCGTCGCCATAGCCAGGCCTCAAAAGTGCCTGGAGTAGTTGATGGACGTTTCTTATCGAGGAACATTCTAATTTTGTTAGAAGCTTGATGAATTGGTTAATGGTTTTTTACTGACTAGAAATTGTGCAGCAGCCAATAAGGTTTCGACTATACCATCACTTTCAATAGTTTGTACAGCCTCGCCGTGATTGTAGCCATACGGCACTGTCAGCACTGGACAGCCCGCAGCGCGCGCTGCTTTGGCGTCGTTCGATGAATCGCCAATCGCGACCACCTGTGCCGGCGCCAAGTGAAAATCGAGGCAAACTTGTAACAACGGTAAAGGATCAGGTTTTTTTCGCGCCAAAGAATCGCCACCGTACACAATCTCAAAAAAATCGGTTAAACCTTTTTTAGCCAGCAACGGCGTGGTGAAAGCGATGGGTTTATTCGTCACACAAGCCAGACGTAATCCTTGTGCCTTGAGTGCTTGCAGGCCTTCAATCACATCGGGATATAAAGTGCTGTAGTCACCATTGATCGCCAGATAGTGTTTTTGATAGCTCGCCATTGCTTGTTCAAAATGTTGTTCAACTTGCGCTGGTTCGAAATCGGTTGATAGCACGCGATGGATGAGATTTTCTGAGCCTTTGCCGACGAAATTGGTGATGGTGACGATGTCTAAAGCGGGCAGCGAAAATTCAGTGCGCATGCGATTGACGGCGACCAGAAAGTCAGGCGCGGTGTCTAGCATGGTGCCGTCTAGGTCGATGATGGCGGCTTGGATGCTTTGGAATTTGGACATGTTTGGTAAGGAACTCATCGTCTCAGTGACGATTTAGATATGGCAAGCAGTTAAGTCTGTCATTCCCGCATGTTTCAGCGGGAATCCAGTGTCTGTTAGTTGAAGGTGCGAGCACTGGAAATTAACGCACCAAAGCCAACTCACCCCGCATAGCATCAATCACCGCCTTATAATCAGGCTTACCAAAAATCGCAGATCCGGCCACAAAAGTATCCGCACCTGCTGCAGCGATTTCACGAATATTGTCCACCTTCACACCGCCATCCACTTGCAACATAATGTCACGACCAGATTCATCAATTAATTTGCGCACGGCAGCGATTTTTTTCAAAGTATGGGGAATGAAAGACTGTCCGCCAAAACCAGGATTGACCGACATCAGCAATATCAAATCCAGTTTGTCCATCACATGTTCCAATACATGCAAAGGCGTCGCCGGATTAAACACCAAACCCGCTTTGCAACCATGATCGCGAATTAATTGCAGGCTGCGATCGATGTGTTCAGAACCTTCTGGGTGAAAGCTGATGATATTGGCACCCGCTTTGGCAAAGTCAGGAATGATGCGATCGACTGGTTTGACCATCAAATGCACATCAATTGGCACTTGCACATGCGGACGAATCGCCTCGCAGACTAAAGGCCCTATGGTCAAATTTGGCACATAGTGATTATCCATGACGTCAAAATGGATCATGTCCGCACCTGCGGCAACGACGTTACGAACTTCTTCGCCAAGGCGAGCGAAGTCAGCAGAGAGAATACTAGGAGCGATGCGGTAGCTTGTCATATTGAAATCTCGAATAAATGTGCAAAATAAGTACGCAAAATAATAGATTTGGCAGACGAAATGTCTTGAATCCGCTATTTTACTCCTGCGAAGAATGCTGTGCTCTTGTAAGATGCACGTTTTAAGCGCTTTCTGAATGTAGATAAACACACATTCAGTGAGTGCTTGGCTCGGTTTTCTTTGTATTTGCCATTGATTGGTGCGAGGTTTTATGTCTAAGTGTGAATTTAAAGTGTCGGTTGTGACGCAGTATCTGGAAGAGCAATCGAATCCGGATAAGGCGCATTTTGTATTTGCTTACACGATCACGATTAAAAATACCGGTGATATTCCGGCGCAGTTGATTTCGCGTCACTGGATCATTACCGACGCGAATAATAAAGTGCATGAAGTGCAAGGCTTAGGCGTGGTAGGGCATCAACCTCTACTTAAACCGGGCGAAGCATTTGAGTACACCAGCGGCAGCTCATTGGAAACACCGCACGGTACGATGCAAGGGACATATTTCTGTGTCGCGGAAGACGGACATAAATTCGATGCGTTGATTCCGGAATTCGTTTTATCTCTGCCGCGCACTTTGCATTAAACCTGAAGCTGCTTGGGTTTGCCTTAGGTTTTATCTGTTTCGCTAGTTTTCTTCGTTTTTTTATTCGATGGTTTTTTTCCAGAAAACATCGTCCACCAAACGATAAAAGCAAATAAGCAGAAGGCACCTAAAGCTTCGACGGCCAATAACCACATGATTAATCCTTTATGAATTCTTTGTTTGAACAAAAACGCATTTTAGCAGCATCGCTGATTTTGACTTTGGTGGCTTGTACGACGCCACCGAAACAGCTGCCAACGGAAACAAAGGCAGTAACGCCGCCTGTGACGACTGTGCCACCGACGGCACCACCAACTGCACCGCCTAAGTTAGCGCCAATCACGAATTACACGCAGGCTTACAAGTTAAGTTCTTACAGCGAGATGCCTGGTTGGGGTAATGATGATTTGCGTGAAGCGTGGCCAGCCTTTGTCAATTCCTGTTCTGCTCTCAAGAATAAAGCAGAGTGGAAAGAAGTATGCGGGTCGCTAAAGAATGTGGAGCCGAAAAATTCAGCTTCCATTCGAGCATTCTTTGAAATGAATTTCTCCCCTTATCAAGTAAAGCATCTTGATGGTGCAACGGATGGTATGGTCACTGGGTATTACGAGCCTTTGTTGAAAGGTTCTCGTACCAAAGGCGGTGTGTATCAAACAGCCTTATATGCGGTACCAAATGATATGTTGACGATTGAACTTGGTAGTGTTTATCCCGATTTGAAAAACATGCGTTTGCGTGGACGACTAGTTGGTAATAAGGTTGTTCCTTATGCTTCGCGTGCTGATATCTTGCCTTTTCTTGCTGGTAAGGAGTTGGTGTGGGTTGATGATCCTGTAGATGCATTTTTCTTGCAAATACAAGGCTCCGGTCGTGTGC
>CAYXJI010000333.1:0-2080 GCA_964465175.1 uncultured Burkholderiaceae bacterium
CTTAATCATGATCTTGACTTTCTAAGGAGTTGAAACGCAATAAGTTTGCAAAGACAGGGGAGCAATGCATAACAGACGGTGAGCCCAAGTTGAGACGTGCTAGTGACTGATGAAGGATGCGCATTCGATTGAAAACCTAGAAGATGTAATAGCGGAAGACTTAAACCTGCGAAGGCCAGGCATAATTTGGCGATGAGTGACCAGATGCCGTAATAGCTTCCTAAGCGACTTTTATCGCTCACATTTTCCGCTAATAAAACTGGGGGGAGGGCGAGGTCGGCCCCCAGCACGAAACCAGAAACAATACAGACCCACAAGAAAGCCAAGCTGTCTCCGCTGCCAAGAAACGCCGCCCCCACAAAACTACATACAGCCAATAACATGCTGACCTGCCACGCTGCCGCAGTGCCTATCTTTTTGGCGAATTTAATCCATAACGGTAAACCACAGGTGCCCGCAATAAAGTAGGCGGCTAAAAATAGACCCGTCTGTTCGGCGGCTCGTATCTGATCATTAATAAAGAAAAGTAAGAGTGTGGCGGGTATCGATACCGACAATGAATTGAAAAAATAAATCAGCGCGAGCGAACGAAATTTTTTATCTTGAATCAGCGCACCAAATGAAACGGTGTTCTGCTGTAGGTGTCGATGCGGATGTGGCGCTGCGCCTAGTAAAGCCCAAATAGCGAGTCCGAGTAAGCCGGCAAAACCCATACAGTAGTGCCACAGATAGTCTTGTTGTTCTAGCTTAGTCATCTGCAAAATCCAAGTGGGCAAGATACTTGCCAACACCACGCCGAATAAACCAAATGCTTCGCGCCAGGCGGCTGCGCCTAGCAGTCCGTGATTTGCGTTATTTATCTCGGTGTCTGCGTTGCAGAGTGGACTTTTGTCGAGACCAGCGCCCCAAGTGAGGTAAGCAATATTGAGCATGCTGTGTGCCGTGTAGGCAATGGCTAACATCAGGCCTAACCAAAATAAGAGCCGCGTTTCATGCGCACGCATAAAATCAGGTGGTAGCCAAAGCCCATAAAATGCAGCGATTAATAAGATCCCAGCAACCAAGTACCAAAGCACATTATCCGATTTGATTCGGTCGATAACTTTGCCTAAGTACGGATCTTGTATCGTATCGACTAAACGCGCAAAGAATAAGACGAGACCTGTACTCGCTAAGGGCAAACTTAGTTGCGTCGTGTAGTAATTGGGAATTTGCACATACACGGGTAGTGCCACCATCGCCAGCGGCAAACCCAAGAGACCATAGAATAATAGGGCAAAACGTTTCACTTATTTTGTCCCATCAGCTGTGCGCGTAAGGTGGTATCTTTACTCTTTGGATCTAACCAAATTGAAAAAAAGGCTTTGGAAAATTTTTCATCCGGTATTTCGGCCAATAATTTGTGTTGACTAAAAAAGCGACAGCCAAAATTGGGAATATGGACGCCGATTAATTGGTCGCCGGACTTCACGTCCATAAAAGCTTTTTCCATATAAGTGCGCCATGCTTGCAGTTGTTCTGCACTGTAGGCGCCGCCATGTAGACGTTTAATTTCATCCACACTTGTATCGACAAAACGGCTGCGGCTAATGCTCTTGTGATAGGTGATTTCAAGGGCGAAACGCTGCAGAGGATCAAAGCTAGTCGAAGGTGAGCTAGGTGCCTGCCAAAGTTTTGCAGAATAGATTGATAAACCCCACCAACTGAATTCGCCACTCCCTATTAATTTAGCTTGAGGGATTTCAGTGCGCCATACATTGGCGTGGGCGCTGGACATGCAAGCTATAACAAGGAACATAATTCCGACTAAAGCAATACGCGCCGATTGAAGAAAATAACTCATATCAAACCTAGCTAATTTTTTTGTAAAAGGAATTGATAGACATCGGTACGGCCTTCATCAAATCCAGCTTCGCAGTAAGAGAAATAGAGCTGCCAAATGCGTTGAAATGCCACACCAAATCCTAATTGTTGAATTGCCTCCTTATGCAATTCAAAATCATCATTCCAGCGCCGCAAAGTTTCAGCGTAATCTTTGCCAAACGCATATTGCTCTATGGTTTGTAAGCCCGTTTTTTGT
>CAYXJI010000333.1:2090-3922 GCA_964465175.1 uncultured Burkholderiaceae bacterium
AAGCGAGGAGGGCTAGGCAGCATGCCGCCAGGGAAAATGTATTGCTGAATAAAGTCGGTGCCGCGACGATAGCGCTCGAATTTTGCCTCGTCTATGGTAATGGTTTGTACTACCGCTTTTCCTTTTGGCTTTAGGCGATTATGTAGACAGTTGAAATACGCTGGCCAATATTCTTCACCAACGGCTTCAAACATCTCGATGGAAACAATGGCGTCATATTCACCCGTTAAGTCGCGGTAGTCGCATAGGGATAATTGCGCAAATTGCTGTAGATTTTTTTCAGCAATGCGTTGTTGTGCGACCTCTAGTTGTGCTGCTGAAATCGTAATGCCATGCACAAAAATGCCCTGTTCTGCCGCGTGTTCTGCAAATCCTCCCCAGCCGCAGCCTACTTCTAACACGGTATCGCCTGCTTGCAGGCCAAGCACGTCAATAATGCGCTGGTATTTACGATATTGCGCTTCGCGTAAGCTAATTTGATAGTCGCCAAAAAATACCGCGCTCGAATAGGTCCAACTAGAATCTAGCCACAAGTGGTAAAACGCATTTCCTATGTCGTAATGGGCATGAATATTCTTACGGCTGCCTTTGCGCGTATTGGGGCGCATGAGGTGTTTTAATTTGTACCATAGCCCCATTAATTTACCGCCAAAAATAGCGTTATCAAGCGCAGACTCATTTCTGATGGCTAGACGAAGTAATGCCGTTAAATCACTAGTGCTTACCCACCCAGCTTCGAAACTTTCTGCAAAGCCGATGTCACCACCACGCAGGATTTTTTTACATGCCTGCCAATTGTGAATATGTAGGCTGACACTTTGTGCTAGCTGCTGGTCGCCATATTTGTAGACATTCCCCGCTGGGGTAATTAAATGCAAATTGCCATTTTTAATATTCGCCAACATGCGCATGAAGAGCCGCGCACTAGTAGGAATAGTTTCACGCGCCACTTGTTCCTGAACGCCTAATGCCGAAGTTGAATTGGGAGTAGAACTCACTTTATTTGCTCCTGTTCGCTGGAAATGCTGATGCTTAATTGTGTGGGGGAAGCGGGTACTTGTTTAAAGAAGGGGACGCGTTTGCGCCACAGCAGCAGTGCTTGCCAATGTATGCGAAAAAATACGCCAAAAGTAAGTAGTGGTTGCTTGAGAAAAGCCGCTAGCATTGCCTTCGTGGTCAATTCTTGCTTACTGCCAATAATGGCCGTATGAATTAAAGCAGTAGTGGGATTTTCCTCATCTAGCGCGTTTTGGTCGACATAGTCGATTTTGACTGAAATCTTGCTCAGCGATTCTTTGAAATGAAATCGGTAATGCCCCTTTACTTCGCAGAAGGGCGACACGTGCATCATTTTTTTGCTGATTAAGCGCACACCGGGCACGATGGCCTTGTGATGTTCTGCACATAAAAGATAAAAATGGTGCTCGCCAAAGGTATTGTTAACCTCGGCCAAAACGGCTTTCAAAGCACCTTTTTTATCGTGGCAATACCAAAGACTAATCGGGTTAAACGCATAACCTAGGACGCGCGGGAAACTCAGCAATTCAATCGCTACAACATCTTCTATCTGTTGGGCTTGCAATAACTGCTGCGCCCATACCAGTAAATTGCCGCCATCCCGTGGTCCATAGTCCTTACTGTAGATCGCGAGTGGACGCCATTGATTGAATCCAAAGAGCCAGCTCTTGAGAGCGCTTGTACTCGCACTTTCGGCCTCTGGTATGTCATTAGTGCTATGACTGGCATACAGCTCACTTAAATTTAGCCTGAGCATAAACACGGGATACACAAAGCGATGCCAGACCGGTCTCAGTCTCAGATGCATGACATTT
>CAYXJI010000333.1:3932-4403 GCA_964465175.1 uncultured Burkholderiaceae bacterium
GACGCGTAATGCCGACTTCAAACCATCTTCGTGAAATCCATAACCTGTCCAAGCACCTGCAAACCAAGTACCTTGTTGTCCTTGTATCCTATGCAGTTCTTGTTGCGTATCGATCGCAGCTTGATCAAAAATGGGATGATCGTAGGTAAAGTGCGCCAATTGCTTATCTTTGGCTGGTGCTTGGTGAGGATTAAGAGTCACGATGACTGGCGTCTCAACGTCCAGATTTTGTAATTGATTAAGTAGGTAACTAACGCAAACCGGCTGTGCGTCTACACCACTTGATTGCTGAGAACTCAGGTAATTCCAGGCCGACCATACTTTCCGATTGCGAGGCAATAAGTTCGCATCGGTATGCAAATAAGCACTATTCGGCTGGTATCGCACTTGGGATAGTAAGGTGCGCTCCTTTTGACTGGCGTCACTTAAGATTCTTAAAGTATCTGGTGCATGCGTCGCAAATATCACTGC
>CAYXJI010000334.1:0-2476 GCA_964465175.1 uncultured Burkholderiaceae bacterium
CAAGTTTACGACTGGCGGCGTCGGCAATGGTGGTTCGCCAGCCACTGTCGCACTTTGCACCCAAGTGGCAAACTCGGCGTCATATTTGGTGCCGATACTCGCCATATAAGCTTGGTAACCGACGTAATCGCCAACACGGAATTTCGCCGCAATCGCATCAATATCACTACGATGTTTTTCATTCATAAAACGTACCGCCATATAGCCCCAACGATAGGCGCGCGCTACGTAGTCAGACATAGAGTAAGTATTGCCGAAGATGGTACTGAGTTTATAGGTACCCGTTTTGGCCGCATCAATCGCTTCTTGATAGTTATTTTTGTGTGACAAATATTCCGCCACACCTTCTATCCACCAGATCGTTGGTTTCTCTACGCCCGCACCGAAATCACCGGCCATATCGAAGCGACCATCGAGGTAGTGTACATATTCATGTTACAGATTCCAGACGGAAAATGCAGGACGCAACCAGGATGCTTCGTGGGCAATAAACCGCGCTTGATTGTTAACATCAGCAGGATTACCTTCTAAGTACATTCCGCCATTATCCGTATCAATCCCATACAAGACGCTGGCGTATTTGCTGTAGTTGGTATAGTCGTCAAACACCACCAGTTCCAACGATTTATTATGATCATTGGCGACTGGCTGTTGATTAGTGACCAGCATATTGTGGAAATAGCCCTCTTCCGCCCCCAAGATATTGCAAGAGTCTTGCAACTGCGCCGTAGTCATATCCTGCGCGCGAATTTTCACGCTTGGGCTACAGGTATAGCTGGTTTTCAAAACGCTATTAGCCAGCTGGGTTTTGTAATTGCAAGTGCCATATTCAGCGCAATTGGCGCTATCGTAGTAGTCAACGGCAGAGGCGGCATTCAACCACAGATCACTGTCAGCGCCCGTCATGCTAGAGGTCGCTAATTGCTTTTTCACCATAGGCTTCACGTTAGGCAATAAAGCAGCGTGCTTCATGAAACGAAAGGCTTCATTCTCGGCATCATTCAATTGATAGGCATTGCTGGTGTTTAACAGCGCCGCCTTATTATTTACGACAAAATTATTCAGTGCCGTTGGATAAGACATATCCTGAATAATCGTTGCGGCGTTGGCACGATCATGCGCATAGAACATGACGGTTAAAGCCCCCGTAAAAGCGCCCGCCGCAGATGACTGCAACAGCCCATTAGACGCCGTGGGATTGGTCGCCGTATTGGTAAAACGTACAAAGACATTCTTCACACTAGGTAAGTAATACGCCTCATCGTTCAAATTAGTAACAAGCTTAAATACTTCACTGGCCGTATTACCCCAAGCCGCATTCGACGCATATAAGGCATTGCCATCCATCAATTGCTTAATTGGGGCGCGCAGATTAGTCATGATCGTCGCCGACGGTGCAGGAATAGTGCCGCCGCTAGACAAGTAATAACCAGCACGTAAGTAAAGCGTCAAATTGACCAAGGCAATATTCGTCGCATTATAGCTAGTCGCCTCTTGCGTAAAACGCGTTGCTACCGCGCTCATATTACTCGCGGAGTAAATGCCTGCGCCTTGTGCTGCCGTCAAAGAAAATAAGCCATAAGTACATTCAGGATCAGGCAAGGACACCAAATAATTCGCCAGTGCCGCACCGCTGTAGCTCGCCATCGTCGTCACATCTTTACAAGCTGCCGTAGGTGCTGGCGCCATCAATGGATTTGATTTAGATGCAGCAGTACTTTTATTTGGCCTTTGAAATGCTTGCAGATCGTGCTTACTGACTGGTAAATTAAATTTCACCTGCGCGGCACTCGGCGGCAAAGCAAGGCGCTCATGCGGACGCGGTGCTTGCTTCAGTATTTTGGACACGTGTTCATGTCCCTCATGTTGTTCGGCCTGCTCTAAGGCTTTGGCTTTGTTTGCACTGTTGACACTGTTGGCATAGGCCATACCTGTCACATTCGCAGCAAGTAAGGCCACCACGATTATGTTATTTCGCTTCATCGACATTTTTTGACTCCTTTATTTTAATTATGAGCTGGCAAACAAATGCGCGAAAACGCACAAGCCGCCGACTCTTTGGCAACCACACATTTCATAGAAAAACGAAATAGGCGGTTCTCTTGTCCTTTTGCGATGGATTCAGTGATGAGCGCTTAGGGCAAAATAAAGACACGCGCCCTTTTTTGCTCACCAACGAAAATCTCGCCAGCACTTCGTTGTCATCGCCTCCTCCAATGACAGACCAAAGCGCTAAGGACAGAGTAATCTTATTAATATATCAGGAACATATCAACAAAATATCTGCCTCAGGAGCGCTGTTTTCGCGATTCTTTGTTAAATGCAGAGAAAATTTAGTTTCTACAAAACCGCAGCGAAGTTTAGATATATTAAAAATATATATGTGGAATTTAATTTGGAATACTGTGGTTATTTAACGAATCAATCCCCCCCCCTTAAGAACGCTGAGGAGTACCCGCATCTGTTACACCCACTC
>CAYXJI010000334.1:2486-4382 GCA_964465175.1 uncultured Burkholderiaceae bacterium
ATGTGGAATTTAATTTGGAATACTGTGGTTATTTAACGAATCAATCCCCCCCCCCTTAAGAACGCTGAGGATTACCCGCATCTGTTACACCCACTACATTTTCGTTGAAACGCCAGCATTTGAGTTTCAAAATCGTCTATTTATCGTCATGCCGGATCAAGTCCCACTGCTGTCCGGAATAATATTTGGGATATTCGGGAAACGCTGATGGTGCTTGAGTCGCACGATGACGTTGTTTGAATGGACTCTAAAAAGAAGGATAGGTGGTGGGCGTAAATATTCCCTCTCCCGCAAGCGGGAGAGGGCTAGGGTGAGGGTGGTTCAGAAGTTGCATCGTAATTTTTAAGGCAAAGTGTAGTGGTGAAGAAATCGCTTTTTAGACTCCTAAATATCGTCAATCGAACCTGAAACTCCCTCATCCCCGCCCCCGCATTTCCAACTCGCCGCTTGCGGGAGAAGGGAGTATCAAACTAAAACTGTCAAGAAAATTATTCCGGACAGCAGTGGGATCAAGTCCGGATGATCCAAATTATTGTAGTCAGCCTCTAGCGGGTTCGCCTAAGTTAATTCCTTACAAATTCACACTCAAATCGAAGGCTGCAGGGATCGCGTTAAACATTAATAGCAGCCCGACTATACTAGATTTTACTTACTATGAAGGTGAAACTAGACACTTCAGCATTTCTGCAGAATCACTGATAGACAGTGGCAAAACGATCAATCTCGGCATTTACGACTCAGGCCGCAACTCAACTGTAAAAAATACCACCAAAGTATCCAATACCAAAACTGTCGCAAGCCTAGAAACAAATCCAGCTTTGAAAGCGGGCGTTTATTCCAGCTCACTAGAAATACGTACTTGTGCCGATGATCCAATCGATTGTAAATGGCCGTTCAACGGATCGCCTCGTCAAGTGCCGTTAAAGATTACTGTAAAATCCAACACCAATTTAACGCCTTTGAAAATCCTACCTAATGTCGGCAGTTGGAGCACGTTCCAAGGCAATGCTGCACACACAAACTATGTTCCGGCGAACTTTTATCCAAGCAATTTTTTGCGGCGTTGGAGTTGGTCACCGACCAGTGGCGGCTACCTATCGGATATCAGTATTGAAAATGGTGTAATTTTCCTCAATAAAACAAGTGCCACATATCCAAGTGGAGTCTACGAGTTAACGGCATTGAACGAAACTAACGGACAAATTCTGTGGCGAATGTCGATGGGAACGCTCTCTAAAGCCAACGCACCAGCGGAAGGATCAGGCAAAGTTTTTGCAACATCAACAGGGCATCAAGATACGTTTTTCTGGGTATTCGATCAAACCAACGGCAATTTGCTCAATAAAATTGCTATGAGCTCACAGTGGGAAACCTATCTTGCGCCGACCGTGTACGGCAATGAGGTCTTCACGGAGAGCGGTTCATACGGTGGGATGAGTAAATATAGTATAAGCGATCAAAAAATATCATGGGGAATCGGTCTCCCCCAATACGATACTTGGTCGCCTGCGGTCGACACCAATTTTGCTTATACCTATCTATCAAGCAGCTTACACGCGGTCAACAAAGTGGATGGAAAACTTGTCTACACGATCAAAAATCCTGATTTTTCTTGGGTGGGTTATGGAAGTGCAACCCCAGTTCTTTCTGAAAAAAATATGGCGTATGTGGTTGGCAATGGCTTGCAAGCATTTGATCTTAGCAAGCAAACCCGAGCTTGGAGTGTAACAGGCAATATCTACGGTGCGCCATCCTATGCAAAGGATGTGCTCTATATTCTAAATGCCAACGGCACGGTACTCGAGGCACGTTCGGCGCAAAATGGTAGCTGATTGTGGATGACGAGTGCGCTGTCTTCGGACAATATTTCCCGTACTTACAAAAATATGGTAGTAA
>CAYXJI010000335.1:0-4379 GCA_964465175.1 uncultured Burkholderiaceae bacterium
GAAATAACCCTTCATCTGGCCATTTACCACATCAGACAAATTCAAACTACCAGAAACCATCAAGACAATCACGAGCACAAAACCCATCGCGATTTCATATGAAACCATCTGCGCTGAAGCACGCATCGCACCTAAGAAAGCGTACTTAGAATTAGATGCCCAACCTGCGATGATGATGCCGTAAACTTCCATCGACGTAATTGCCATAATCAGCAACAAGCCAGCATTGACATTTGCAAGCACCACTTCAGGTCCAAAAGGAATCACCGACCAGGCAGCCAAAGCTGGCATGATCGTCATAATCGGTGCAATCACGAACAAAACTTTATTAGCTTTTGCCGGGATAATAATTTCTTTAAGCAGTAACTTTAAAGCGTCAGCAATTGGTTGCAGCAACCCAGCAGGACCGACACGATTTGGTCCAAGACGCACGTGCATCCAGCCTATCATTTTGCGTTCCCACAAAGTCAAATAGGCAACGCAACCCATGACTGGCAAGGTGATACAAACGATCTTGACCAAAGTCCAGACTAAAGGCCACAAACCACCAAGGTATTGCACGCCATAGGATTGAACCGTATCTAAGAAATTCATTATGCACGCTCCACATTAATTGGGCCGAACATCGCACCCAGTTGATGCGTTGCCAATACACCGGCAGCCACGCGGACTACTGTCGCAGGCAAAGTTTTATCAAGTTTGGCTGAGCCTAGGACTGAGGCGCCAGCTTGCGTCAATTTCACAAAATCACCATCGGCAATTCCAAGACGCGCAAACTCTGCAGCACTCAAACTAATGGCAGCTGCTTTTGCATCCGCAGTACGTTGCAGGGATTCCGAACGACGAACAATCGCGTCTGTGCTGTAAATAGGCACATCAGATACACGCTCCAAGCCCGTATGTTGCACCGAAGAGGTAATCGCGATATCTGTGATGTTATTCAGCTTAGCCGACAAATCCGTTTGACCTTGACCCAAAACGGCTTCGCGAATCGCTTCTGCTGTTTCGAATTCAAAGTTATCCAAACCTAACAAATTACCCAGTACACGCAATACTTTCCATGCTGGACGCGTATCACCTAACGGCTTCACCACGCCGTGGAAACTTTGTGCGCGACCTTCGCAATTGACGAAAGTACCCGCTGTTTCGGTAAATGGAGAAATCGGCAACAAGACATCCGCGTATTCCATACCATGTTTAAACGCGGACATGACAACCACCATATCAGCTTGTGCTAATACCGCTTGCGCCTGATTGGCATTCGCAAAATCAAATGTTGGCTCAGCATTTAACAGCACCACCGCTTTACGCGCATTGCTTAATACATTCGCGGCTGTATCTGCATTGGTAGGAACCGCATCCGCAAGATAAGCACCAACGGTATTTGCCGCTTCAGTTAAGTAACCGAAACCAGCACCGGTATTTTGTGCAATCCATTGTGCTAGTGCGTGGATCTTAGAAGCATCCGGATGTTGCGCCGCTGTGTTACCCAAGAACACGCCAGCTGATTGCGCATCAGTACCTGTCAACAAACTTGTTGCGATCGCTTGTGCCGCGTCAGATACCGCTACATCCACCAAGCCCGCTGGTTTAACAACTTGTTTTGTACTCGCAACCGCAGTTGCAATTTCGCTTAAGAAAGACAACCACGCAGATGGCGCAAGAATCGCTTTATTCGCGACCTTCATCAAAAGCTCATCGTCAGTCGCGTGCAATACACTTAATTTGGTGCCAGATTTGACTGCTTGGCGCAATCGGGCTGCCAGCAATGGATGATCTTTACGCAGGAAAGATCCAATCACAAAGACTTGCTTCAATTGCGCAAATGCAGCGATGGACATGCCCAACCATGGTTTGATTTTGCCAGTTAAAGCAAAGTCAGATTGGCGCAAACGTGTTTCGATATTATCAGAACCCAAGCCGCGCACCACGCGTGACAACAGGCTTAACTCTTCCAAGGTGGAATGGGCAGAAGCCAAACCAGCGATCGAATTTGCACCATGTTCATGTTTCACATTTTTCAAACCATGTGCCACATATTCCAGCGCGGTTTGCCAGTCAGTTTCTTGCCATTGACCGCCCTGCTTCAACATCGGCTTAGTCAAACGATCTTCGCTATTCAAACCTTCGTAAGCGAAACGATCTTTGTCAGAAATCCAGCATTCATTAACTGCATCATTTTCCAAAGGAACGACGCGCAAGACTTTGTTATTTTTGACCTGAACGATTAGATTTGAACCCAGGCCATCGTGCGCACTAACGGATTTGCGACGGGACAATTCCCAGGTACGAGCAGAGTAACGGAAAGGTTTAGAAGTCAATGCGCCGACTGGGCACAAGTCAATCATGTTGCCAGACAATTCTGAATCAACCGTTTTACCAACGAAGGAAGTAATTTCTGAGTGTTCACCACGACCCAGCATACCGAGTTCCATTACACCAGCAACTTCTTGGCCAAAACGGACACAGCGTGTGCAGTGAATACAGCGACTCATCTCTTCCATCGAGATCAAAGGACCGACATTCTTATGGAAGACGACGCGTTTTTCTTCTTCGTAGCGTGAGCTTGTTTTACCGTAACCAACCGCCAGATCCTGCAATTGACATTCACCACCTTGGTCGCAAATTGGGCAATCCAGTGGGTGATTAATCAACAAAAATTCCATCACGTCTTTTTGTGCTTTGACCGCCTTATCACTATTGGAACGAACGATCATCCCTTGCGTTACTGGCGTTGCACAAGCAGGTAAAGGTTTAGGTGCTTTTTCAACCTCAACCAAACACATGCGGCAGTTCGCAGCAATCGACAATTTTTTGTGATAGCAAAAATGAGGAATGTAGGTGCCAAGTTTATTGGCAGCGTCCATCACCATGCTACCCGCAGGGACTTCTACTTTCTTGCCGTCTATTTCAATTTCAACCATGGTGTGCTCTGGGTACGCTAAGCGAATAAATATTCAGACTTGAATGAATTCTCAATTCAAGAACAAACTACAGCCTTGTTTATAAATAAGTCGGAACCAAGCAGTGTTTATGCTCGATATGGTATTCAAACTCTTCACGGAAATTCTTGATAAATGCACGAACTGGCATCGCAGCAGCATCACCTAAAGCGCAAATTGTGCGGCCTTGGATACCGTCGGCAACCGCGTTTAACATATCCAAATCATCTGGGCGACCTTGACCATTTTCAATACGATGCACCATGCGATACAACCAGCCTGTGCCTTCGCGGCATGGCGTACATTGACCGCAAGATTCTTCAAAATAGAAGTAGGATAAACGCAGCAAAGATTTGACCATGCAGCGCGTTTCATCCATCACGATTACCGCGCCAGAACCGAGCATGGAACCGGCCTTAGCGATGGAGTCATAATCCATATCAGTCGCCATCATCACGTCACCAGTCAAGACTGGCATCGAGGAACCACCTGGAATAACTGCCTTGATCTTCTTACCATCGCGCATGCCGCCAGCCAACTCCAACAAAGTCGCAAACGGTGTGCCCATAGGAATTTCATAATTACCCGGCTTTGCAACGTCACCTGAGATAGAGAAAATCTTAGTGCCGCCATTATTCGGCTTACCAAGTGCAGCATAAGCTTCGCCGCCCATTGCTAGCACAAATGGAACAGCCGCAAAGGTTTCCGTGTTATTAATCGTGGTCGGCTTACCGTACAAACCAAAACTTGCTGGGAACGGTGGTTTGAAACGCGGCTGCCCTTTTTTACCTTCTAAGGATTCCAGCAATGCAGTTTCTTCGCCGCAGATGTAAGCGCCATAACCGTGGAAAGCATGCAACTGGAAAGAGAAGTCAGAACCGTGAATACGGTCACCCAGCATATTCGCTGCGCGCGCTTCTTCTAAAGCTTCTTCGAAACGGTCATAGTCAGCGAAAATTTCGCCATGAATATAGTTGTAGCCAACCGTGATACCCATCGCATAAGCACCAATTGCCATACCTTCGATCAAAGCGTGGGGATTGTAGCGAATGATATCGCGATCCTTAAATGTGCCCGGCTCGCCTTCATCGGTATTACAGACTAAATATTTTTGACCTGGAAATTGACGTGGCATGAAACTCCACTTTAAACCTGTTGGAAAACCCGCACCACCACGCCCGCGCAAGGAGGAAGCTTTGAGCTCCGCAATCACTTGCTCAGGTGGGATTTTTTCATCCAGAATACGTTTTAAAGATTGATAGCCACCACGCGCGACATAGTTTTGCAGATGCCAGTTTTTTCCGTCTAAGCCAGCAAGAATCAGTGGCTTGATATGGCGATTATGTAGGCTCGTCATTATTTACCCGCCTCTGCTGTTTGGCTTAATTCGCTGACCAAGGCATCAATTTTGTCATTTGACATAAAACCACACATACG
>CAYXJI010000336.1:0-4373 GCA_964465175.1 uncultured Burkholderiaceae bacterium
AAAGGCGTATGAAAAAAATAAAAAGAAGGGCAAGCCTGTGTCCGGTGGTTCGACGATTACTCAGCAGTTAGCCAAGAATTTATTTTTATCCGGTGACCGTAGTTATTTGCGTAAAGGCCAAGAGCTAATCATTACGTATATGCTAGAAACATGCATGGACAAAGAACGAATTTTTGAAATTTATTTAAATGTAGTGGAGTGGGGCGTAGGGGTTTTTGGTGCGGAAGCCGCTGCTAAGCACTATTACGGCATCAGTGCCGCCGCATTATCTCCTAGTCAAGCGGCACGTTTGGCGGTGATGCTGCCCAAGCCACGTTATTATGACAAGAACACGGGGTCTGCTTATTTGCAGAAACGGAGTGAAATTATTTTACGTCGTATGAATTCGTCTGACTTGCCCTAGACGTGGTAACTAGGGTTAGGTAGCGGTATTTCAACGACTATGAGGTGAACTATGATTAATGTATTTGTATTGCATAACGGGCGACTTAGCCAAATTCATATTGAGAGCCGAGAAGATCTAGAAAATACTTTACCCGTTTGGGTGGATTTGACGGACCCCAATGAAGAAGAGCGCGAATGGGTTAAAGGTATTTACGGCGTGACTTTGCCGGGTGAGGACGAAGTTAAAGATATTGAAGCTTCCGCCCGTTATTATGAAGCAGATAACGGTGACTTGCATTTGCGCACGGATTTTTTAATTGATGATGACGATGAACCCGCACGTACCGTCACGGTCGCATTTATCTTGGCACGTGAAATTCTGTTCTCCGTGCATACCGTTGATTTGCCAGTATTTCGCTTGGTGCGTATGCGAGCGCGTTCACGTCCCGGTTCCATTGCCGACTATAAGGATGTGCTGATGGATTTGTACGCGACCGACGCTGAGTATTCTGCGGATGCCTTGGAAGGAATTTATCAAAATTTAGAAGACGTTAGTCGTGCGGTTTTGCAAAAAGATTTTTCAGATCAAGACGCCGCTGTCGCCTTGAATGCCATCGCGCAAGAGGAAGATTTGAATGGACGGATACGCCGCAACATGATGGACACACGGCGCGCGGTCAGTTTTTTGATGCGCGGACGTTTGCTCAATGCGGAGCAGTTTGAAGAGGCGCGTCAGATTTTGCGAGATATTGAATCGTTGGACGGGCATACCTCATTTTTGTTTGATAAGATTAATTTCTTGATGGATGCGACTGTCGGTTTTATCAATATTAATCAGAATAAGATCATTAAAATTTTCTCTGTAGCGTCAGTGGCGTTTTTACCACCGACCTTGATTGCCAGTATTTATGGCATGAACTTCAAAGTCTGGTTCCCCGAGTTGGAGTGGTCTTTGGGTTATCCATTTGCGTTGGGGCTGATGTTAGTGTCGGCGATCACCCCTTTTTGGTACTTTAAACGGCGTGGTTGGTTGAAGTGAGTGTTGCTTAGTTTTTTCTAATCCAGCCTACATTTTCGGCGATGCTTGGTATAACTTTGTTAATGATTGTAAATGCGGTGTTTCGGCTGATGAATTTTCTTTCAGGAAAGATATTGTTGTTGTAAAATCAAAATCATAGCTTCATTCTCAGTTGAGTGCTCAAGCTTCATCACACACACTATGTCAGCAACGCGGACTCTTCTAACGAACTTCGATGGCGAAAAGGCATGACACAAGAAGAAAATAAACTCGTGCAAGATGCTGTAGCACAGGCAATGGCAAGCAAGCCAGCAAATAGCGATACGTCTAAGCAAGGCGCTGAGCTTGCGCCTGCGATCGTCACGAATCCGACTAGCCCAACTAGCTCTTCGAATCCAAGGAATTTAAGTCAGGCCGGCGAGCAGGCAACAATGTCGTCTGCGCATCCACAGCGCTCGCCAAGTCCGTCTACCCCAAAGCCCATTCATCTGACGCTCAATCAAACAGCGGCGCAGGCAGCTAGTCCGACACAAGGTGGGCAAACAAGCCAGAAAACCAATAATATTGGGTTTGGCTCAGGCATTCGCGAGGATTTATTGCACCGCGATCCTTTGCTGGATTGTTTAGTGGAATTGACACGAATTCATGGACGACCCAGCACACGAGCTGCCTTGACCGCAGGTTTGCCCTTGCTGCCGCAAGGTCTAACGCCCTCTCTATTTGCACGGGCGGCGGCGCATGCGGGTTTTTCTGCAAAAGTGGTGCGCCGTGATCTTTTTAAAATCGATCCTGCTTTACTTCCAGTTATTTTGCTGCTGCAAAATAACGAGGCTTGCTTGTTGCAAGGATGGAGCAATGATGGTTTGACGGCGCAGCTTTTGATGCCGGATTCTGGGCAAGGAACGGTTGGCTTAAGTCGTGAAGAACTTGCTGCGCGATACACCGGGGTCGCGATTTTTTCACGCCCACACTTTCGCTTTGATCGTCGTACTCCACCGTTGGTTGAAGTGCCGCAACGACACTGGTTTTGGGGGGCGATTTTAGAGCAAAGCCCTATCTTCAAAGATATTTTGGCAGCGGCTTTGCTGATTAATCTGTTCGCTTTAGCGATGCCTCTTTTTACGATGAATGTGTATGACCGCGTGGTGCCTAATTTTGCAGTGCAGACTTTGTGGGTGTTTGCGGGCGGTATTACTTTGGTGTTGATTTTGGACTATGTGATACGCCTATTGCGCGGGCATTTTGTGAGTGTGGTGAGTAATCGTATTGATTTGAAATTATCGGCATTGATTATGGAGCGCGTGTTGGGGATGCGTATGTCTGAGCGTCCCGCTTCTGTCGGTGCCTTTGCGTCGAATTTACGATCTTTTGAGACCGTCCGAGATTTTATTGCTTCGGCCACAGTAACGGCCTTAATCGATTTACCGTTTGCGATCCTCTTTTTGTTTGCCTTGTTGTGGATTTCTTGGCCTATCGTGTTTTTACCTATCATTGGTATCGTGGTTGTGCTTATCTATAGCTATATGGTGCAACACAAGATGCGTGAGCTTTCTGAGACCACCTTTCGTGCTGCGGCATTACGCAATTCGACCTTGGTTGAAAGCCTGACTGCATTAGAAACGATTAAGGCGCATGAAATTGTTATCGGCTACCAGTATGAATGGCGCTTCAATGATACAGCAGTTGGTCAATGTGGGCGTGGTGGTGGCGGGCGTGTATTTGATACAAGAAAGAATGATGTCTATGGGCGGTTTGATTGCAGCGACCATGCTAGCCGGTCGCGCGATGGCACCCGTTGCGCAGGTGGTTGGCTTAATGTTGCAGTTCGAGGGCGCTAAAAATTCCTTGGCGTCTTTAGAAAAAATCATGGCCACGCCGACTGAGCGCAGTGACGAAACTGCTTTTGTGCATCGTCCCGAGATTAAAGGACAAATCGAGTTTAGAAATGTCCATTTTAGTTACCCTGGTCGTACCGAAGAAGCTTTGCGTGGTGTGAGTTTTAAAATCGCGCCGGGCGAACGTCTGGTTGTCATCGGAAGAATTGGTTCAGGTAAATCGACTTTGGAAAAATTGATTTTGGGTCTGTACACACCGACCAAAGGTTCGGTGTTGTTGGATGATGTCGATTTGCGGCAATTAGATCCTGCTGATTTGCGGCGTAATCTGGGTTATGTTGAGCAAGATTCTATGTTGTTTTATGGCACGCTCAGAGAAAATATTACGATCCGTGCGCCGTATGCGGATGATAGAGCGGTGGTTGCGGCGGCTGAATTGGCAGGTTTGACCGAGTTTGTGAATAGTCACCCAGAGGGTTTTGATATGCTCATTAGCGAACGCGGTGAGTCTATCTCCGGCGGGCAACGCCAAAGTATTGCGATTGCGCGCGCCGCCCTGTTAGATCCTCCCGTATTATTGCTCGATGAGCCTACCAGTGCGATGGACTATCCTTCCGAAGCGCAATTTAAAGAGAGAATTGCGCGCTATGGTCAACATAAGACCATGATTATTGTCACGCATAGACCCAGTTTAATGGACATAGCAACGCGGATTATCGTGCTGGATAGTGGCGTGATTGTTGCAGATGGGCCTCGCGATAAAGTCATGCATGCTTTGCAGACTGGTCAAATTGGAAGAGCTAAATTATGAGCTTCTGGCACCGTTTAGGGCTCGCGATAATCGCCTTGCTAGAAAAGTTGCGTTTGAAATTTATGTTATCCCCAGGCCGATGGCTGCAGCGTTGGAAAGATAACGTCGCGCTGCCAGAATCTGACTTTATGCATGATGCCGAGACCATCATGATTCAGCAAGAACCGATTCGTGCTCGTATCTTGTCGCGTGCAGTATTGTTTGTTTTCGTGCTTTTTATGGTTTGGGCTGCATTGGTGCATGTGGATGAAATCACAAAAGGGGAAGGTAAAGTAATTCCGTCACAGCAGTTGCAGGTATACCCCAGTCTTGATGGTGGTATCGT
>CAYXJI010000337.1:0-2817 GCA_964465175.1 uncultured Burkholderiaceae bacterium
TCATCAATGTGCCTGGTACTGGGAAGCTCATCGTTGGCGCGTGGAAGCCGAAGTCGATTAAGCGTTTTGCCACGTCTTCATTCGAAATACCTGTCGCATCGGTCAATGGACGCAAATCCAAAATACACTCATGCGCGACCAAGCCATCATGACCAGAATACAGCACTGGGTAATGTGGCGCCAAACGTTTGGCCACGTAGTTCGCTGCCAAGATCGCTGTCTCAGTAGCCGCTTTTAAACCTTCGGAACCCATCATCGCGATGTACAGCCAAGAGATTGGCAAAATGGAGGCAGAGCCGAACGGTGCGGCACTGACCGCGGAGATACCAGTTTCGCTACGTACATAGCCGTTGGAGCGTTGATTTGGCAAGAACTTCGCCAAATGCGCACCCACTGCAACTGGACCAACACCTGGGCCGCCACCACCGTGAGGGATACAGAATGTTTTGTGCAAGTTCAAATGGCTAACGTCGCCACCGAATTTGCCTGGCGCAGCTACGCCGACCAAGGCATTCATGTTCGCGCCGTCGACATACACTTGACCACCGTGTGAGTGAACGATTTCACACAAAGTTTGGATGCCTTCTTCAAACACACCGTGTGTAGATGGATAAGTCACCATCGCCGCTGCCAAGTTGGCGCTGTGTTTTTCCGCTTTCGCTTTCAAATCAGCCAGATCAACGTTACCGTTTTCATCGCAAGCAACCACCACAACTTCCAGACCGACCATAGAAGCCGATGCTGGATTCGTACCGTGCGCAGAGGATGGAATCAAAACGATATTACGATGGCCTTCGCCACGGGATTGGTGGTAAGCCTGAATCACCAACAAACCTGCGTACTCGCCTTGTGAACCGGCGTTCGGTTGCAAGGACACCGCATCGTAGCCAGTCGCTGCGCACAACATGGCTTCCAACTGATCGATCATTTCGCGATAGCCAACGGTTTGATCGTTAGGTGCGAATGGGTGAATGTTCGAAAACTCTGGCCATGTCACTGGGATCATTTCAGAAGTTGCATTCAACTTCATGGTGCATGAACCGAGCGGGATCATGGTGCGATCCAAAGCCAAATCTTTGTCTGCCAACGTACGCAAGTAACGCAGCATTTCGTGTTCTGCGTGATAGCGATTGAAAGTTGGGTGTGTCAAGTACGTTGTAGTACGTGCCAAAGCGGCTGGGAAGGCATCAGCCACGCTTGCTTCGGTAGCATCAAACGCTGGCGCTGCTTTGCCTTGACCGATAATCGCCCACAAAGCTTCGACGTCTGCACGTGTTGTGGTTTCGTCCAACGACACGCCAACTTGTGTCGCACTGATTTGACGCAAGTTATAAGCAGCTGCTTGCGCTGCTGCGTGTACCGCTGCGGCATCAGCAACATTGATTGTCAATGTATCGAAGAAAGAGCTGTTAGCGATCGCTACGCCCATTTGTTTCAAGCCAGCAGCCAAAGTGCCAGTCAAACGGTGTGTGCGTTGTGCGATTTGTTTCAATCCGGCTGGGCCATGGTAGACCGCATACATCGATGCGATCACTGCCAGCAATACTTGCGCTGTACAAATGTTCGAAGTCGCTTTTTCGCGGCGAATATGTTGTTCACGTGTTTGCAACGCCAAACGGTAAGCTTGCTTACCTTGCGCATCGACAGTTACACCAACCAAACGTCCTGGCATAGAACGTTTGAATGCATCTTTCGTACCCATGTAACCTGCGTGCGGACCACCAAAACCGAGCGGCACACCGAAGCGTTGGCTGTTACCGACGACCACGTCCGCACCCCAAGTACCTGGCGCTTCGATCAAGGTCAAGGCCAACAAATCAGCCGCAGCGATGACCATGCCGCCTTTGGCGTGAATTGCTGTAGTGAATTCGCGGTAATCGCGGATTTCGCCGTCGACACTTGGGTATTGCAAGAGTACGCCGAAGCAATCGTTTTCTAATGCTTCATTCGCTGTCAAAGTACGCACTTCTATACCCAAAGGCTTGGCACGTGTTTCAATGATTTCGCGTGTTTGTGGCAGCACATCGTGTGCGACATAAAACACGTTGGAATTAGATTTACCAACACGTTGGATCAGGGTCATCGCTTCAGCAGCGGCGGTGCCTTCGTCCAGCATAGACGCGTTCGCGATGTCCATGCCAGTCATATCCATGATGACTTGTTGGAAGTTCAAAATCGCTTCCAAGCGACCTTGAGAAATTTCTGGTTGGTAAGGCGTGTAAGCCGTGTACCAAGCTGGATTTTCAAAAATATTGCGCAAAATCACGCCTGGCGTATGCGTATTGTAGTAGCCCTGACCAATGAAAGACTTGAGCACTTTATTTTTACTCGCCAAGGCTTTCAAAGTTGCCAGCGCTTCAGTTTCAGATTTGGCTTCTGTGAAATCTGCCAAAGGCAAAACGTCGTGGCGACGGATATTCGCAGGAACAATCGCGTCGATCAACGCGGTACGATTCGCATAGCCCAAGACTTTGAGCATAGCAGCTTGTTCTGCTTCTGATGGGCCGATATGACGGGCGATAAAGGCATCATGTGCCTCAAGTTGGGTTAGGCTAGTACGTGTCATGGTAGTCTTAAGAAAATGAGAAAAATAAGTTCAACATCTAACCGCAGAGGCGCAGAGGACGCAGAGAAATCCTTCAATGTCTCTGCGTACTCTGCGCCTCTGCGGCTTGGCTTTTCTTATATTTTTAGCCGATATTTTTTTGGTACGCTTCTGCTGACATCAAAGCATCAACATCAGCAGCATTCGCTGGCTTCAATTTGAACAACCAAGCATCAAATGCGCCTGCGTTGATGGAGTCTGGTGCGTCAACG
>CAYXJI010000337.1:2827-4317 GCA_964465175.1 uncultured Burkholderiaceae bacterium
GTCAACGACTGCGTCATTGACAGCAACAACTTCACCAGCCACTGGCGCATATACGTCGCCCGCTGCTTTGACGGATTCAATCACGCAGCAATCTTTACCTGCAGCTAATACTGTACCGATCTTTGGCACTTCGACGAAAACGATATCGCCCAATGCGTCTTGTGCGAAATCTGTAATGCCTACGGAAACTGTACCGTCGGCTTCAACGCGTACCCATTCGTGGGATTCTGTGTATTTACGATCTGCTGGAACTGTCATGTTGTTCTCCAAAAAATTTAAAATGATTATCTTTAAAAACTAAAAACAAAAACCTTTGCCGCAGAGGCGCAGAGATCGCGGAGAAATATTTCAAAAACCTCTGCGTACTCCGCGCCTCTGCGGCAAAAAATAATTAAGCTACCAAAACCTTACCATTACGAACAAACGGCAATTTCACTACAGTTGCTGCTAATTGTTTGTCACGAATTTGCACGTGAACGGTGTCACCGATCGCCACACCCATAGGCAAGCGCGCCAAGGCGATTGCCTCTTGCATACTTGGACTAAAAGTGCCGCTGGTGATTTCGCCTTCGCCTTGTGCTGTGATGACTTTTTGATGTGCGCGCAAGATGCCGCCTTTTTCGCGCAAAATCAAACCGAGGAATTGTTGTGTTTGACCTTGTTCTTGCAAAGCTTTTTTGCCGACGAAATCACGTTCAGAAACCAAATCAATCGTCCATGCCAAACCAGCGTTCAATGGATTAACTGTTTCATCCATATCTTGACCGTACAAATTCATACCAGCTTCTAAACGTAAAGTATCGCGCGCGCCCAAGCCTGCTGGTTTCACGCCGACTGTGACCAAGGCATTCCACAAATCGGTAATGCGTTCTGCGGATACCGCGATTTCAAAACCGTCTTCACCAGTGTAACCAGTGCGTGCTACCATCACTTCGCCGAAGGCAGTACCATCTACGATGACAGCATTGAATGGTTTGATGTCAGCACTAGCAGCCTTGGTTTCTGGTAAAACTTCCCATGCTTTGGCACGCGCGTTTGGACCTTGAACCGCGATCAAGCCGTAAGAATTTGCACCATCGCGACGTTGGGTGATGGTGATACCTGCATTGGTCGCGGCATTGTGCGCATTCATCCATGCCACGTCTTTTTCTGCTGTGCCGGCATTCACGACCAGACGGAACCAGCTCTCGTTCATGAAGTAAATGATCAAATCATCGATCACGGTACCGTCAGGTTTTAACATCGCGGAAGACAGGGCTTTACCGGAAACTTGTCATTTATCGACGTTGTTCGCGACTAATCCGCGCAAGAAGCTGCGGACATTGTCGCCTTTGAGATCTACCACGCACATATGGGAGACGTCGAACATGCCGACATCAGTGCGCACGGCATGATGTTCTTCGATTTGGGAACCGTAGTTAACAGGCATATCCCAGCCGCCGAAATCCACCATTTTGGCGCCGGCTGCACGGTGTGCTGCATTTAAGGGA
>CAYXJI010000338.1:0-4306 GCA_964465175.1 uncultured Burkholderiaceae bacterium
GGAAAATTTGGGTTTAAGGGCAATTTGATTACCCATATCGACTAAGTGGCTAGCAGGCCTTTTTAAAATTCGCCCAAAACCAAGCCTGATAAACACGCAAAATATTCTCGAGTCCAAGCGTTATAGCGCAGGTAAAGCGGAGTTATAGAGCCAGCCGTTTTCACGTCACGCCAACTAGCCTTCGATGCAATCCATCCCGCGCGCAGCGTATGAAAATCACTGGTCACGAGCACCGTGGGCGGATCTTGCATAATTCCTTGAGAACGCAAAAGGCGTGCAGTGAACATTAAATTTTCATAGGTACTAGTACTCTTATCTTCAATCAAAATCCGTGAGGACGAAAGTCCTAGTCCCGCTAAATAATCAGCCATCACTTTTGCCTCGGAGATCGTCTGGCGAAAATCGACACCACCACTAACAACAAGCAAAGCATTGGGAAATTTTTGCGCCAACTTGTGACCAAGCTTGAGGCGCTCCGCTAGTGTCGGCGAGGGTTGCGCGTTCGGCGTACTTGAACCTAATATCACAATGACTTTAGGCTGAAAGTCATCGTCAATCTGTGTGCTCGATCGATGCAAATAGAAAAAATAGGCCAATAGGGTAATCAGCCAAATTGCAAATGCGAACTGCCCGATACGCCACAATCGATATCGCCATCGCGCCCCATTCATCCAATGACAAAACGGCGTCACTATCCAAGGTGCAGCAATCAAACCAATACTGATGACAGCGGGAATGATTACCCCTAAATGGGTCACCTTTACCGAGACAAGATAGAGACAATGTAAAAGCAAGAGCGTCCCGAAAAGAACAGATGCCTTTTGCACTACGCCTTTAATTCTGCTCTGACTAAGGTTTATCGAGTTCTTACTTGGCGTGTCCATTATGCTTTGGCAAAACTCAACAAATCATTCCCAGCCAAACGATATTTGAGCCATTCGGCTTGCGGCTTTGCGCCAACTGAATCATAAAAATCAATCGCGGGTTGATTCCAATCTAAGACACTCCATTCAAATCGACCGCAGCCCTCTTCTACCGCGACTTGGGCTAAGTGGCGTAACAATAACTTCCCTGCACCTAAGCCGCGATGCTTTGGTGAAACGTAGAGATCTTCGAGGTACAAACCTTTTTTGCCTAGCCAAGTTGAATAATTGTAGAAGTACACAGCGAAGCCAATAGCTTCACCGTTCAATTCACAGATCAAGGCTTTACAAGGAGAGTCCGAAGCAAAAATACTACTTTTAATCTCAGTCACACTCGCCTCAACTTCATGCTCGGCTTTTTCATAAACCGCAAGCTCAACGATAAATCCATGGATGGTTACGGCGTCTGCTGGAACTGCTTTACGAATACGAATAGACAAAATAATGCTCACTTTTTTAAAAATTGAAATTAACCTAAAACGGACGCTTTACGTTGCGCTACATAGCATCGAGTGCTTGCTCGATATCCGCAATCAAATCTTCTACCGCTTCCAAACCAATATTGAACCGGACTAAAATTCCTTTTTCTTGCCACGCTTCACGCATGGATGCCATTCTGTAAGAAACACACAAACTATGCGAACCACCCCAGCTAAATCCTATTTTGAATAACTGTAATTGATTCACGAATTGGTCGGTTTGTGCTTCCGTATATTTTTCATCAAACAGCACAGAAAAAAGCCCGCCTGCGCCGTTGAAGTCCCGCTTCCAATTTTCATGTCCAGGGCAATCTTCCCACGCTGGGTGCAAGACTTTGCCGATCTCTGGGCGGCTCTTGAGCCAGGCAGCGATTTTACGTGCTGCGACATCATGCGCGTTAAAGCGTAGTTTCATGCTTTGCAAACCGCGTAAGACCAGATACACGTCGTCCATACCAACACCAAAACCTAAGCGCATATGCGCCATCATGAGGCGATTGTAAAGTTCAACATCACGCGTGATAACGGCACCCATCAAGACATCGGAGCCACCACTTTGATATTTGGTTAAAGCCTGCATGGAAATATCCACGCCGTGTTCGAACGATTTAAAAGCCAATCCTGCCGACCAAGTATTATCCAATGCGACCAACACGCCTTTGCTATGCGCGGCGGCACAGATAGCTGGCACGTCCGCCACTTCCATTGAGACTGAGCCTGGAGCTTCAGTCCAAACCAACTTGGTATTTGGCAGGATCAGATCGACAAGCTCAGCACCGATCATGGGATCGTAAAAACGGACACTAATACCAAAACTACGTTGCAGCCACGCGCCCTGCTCTTTGTTTGGACCATAGGCATTATCGGGTATTAAGACATCATCACCGGACGCGAGGAAAGCCATATTGACTAAGGTGATCGCTGCCAATCCACTCGGTGCTAACAGGCAATGGGTGCCGCCCTCTATGTGCGCAATTTCTGCTTCCAATTGAAAACTCGTTGGTGTCCCATGTAAGCCATAGGTGTAAGTGGATTTATTTAACCAACTGCGCGCGCGCATGGCTTCAACATCTTTAAACAAGACAGTGGAGGCGTGATGAATTGCCGTCGGAAAAGCGGAAAATCCTTCTGGCGGCTGATAGTCAGAATGAACGATAGTGGTACTTAAATTTAGTTTTTTATTGGACATGCTTGTGTCACTCGCATTTTTGCAATTTCAGATAAAAATAGGGGCGAATAATATCGCCCCTCGCAACTACGCCATACTCAATTTAAACCGCTTCACCCCACAAATCATGGGCGTCTGCGGCGGTGATTTTAACATCAACAAACTCGCCGACTTTTAACTTACGATGCGGTTCGAAAGGCGGCTTGACATACACCACGCCATCGATTTCTGGCGCATCTGCCGCACTGCGTCCCACGCCACCGCTGCGATCTAAGCTATCAATCAAGACACGCATGGTTTTGCCGATTTTCGCTTGTAGACGTTTTTTAGAAATCGATTCTTGCAGTTCCATCACTCGACGACGACGATCTTCACGGACATCATCGGGCAATTGATTCGCCAATTCATTTGCCGTCGCGCCTTCTACCGGTGAATACGCAAAACAGCCTAAACGATCGATTTCGGCTTCTTTTAAGAAATCCAACAAGTATTCAAATTCTTCTTCGGTCTCACCAGGGAAACCAGCGATGAACGTGGAACGGATCGTGATCTCAGGGCACATCTCGCGCCAGGCTTTAATGCGTTCAATATTTTTTTCACCGCTGGCTGGACGCTTCATGCGCTTCAAGACATCGGGATGCGCATGCTGCAAAGGCACGTCCAAATACGGCAATACATGGCCATTATTCATGAACGGGATAATTTGATCGACATGCGGATAAGGATAAACATAATGCAAACGCACCCAGGCATCATGACGCTTCGCCAATTCACCCAACGCCTCGACCAAGTGCGTCATATGGGTCTTGACTGGCTTGCCGTCCCAGAAGCCGGTACGGAATTTGACATCCACACCATACGCGCTGGTATCTTGCGAAATCACGAGCAATTCTTTGACGCCCGCTTTGAACAAATTCTCCGCTTCGACCATGACTTCGCCGATTGGACGCGAGACCAAATCACCGCGCATTGACGGGATAATGCAGAAACTGCAACGATGATTGCAACCCTCGGAAATTTTTAAGTAGGCGAAATGTTTTGGCGTGAGCTTCACGCCTTGTGGCGGCACTAAATCGATGAACGGTTCATGCGGTTTGGGCAGATGCAAATGTACTGCGCTCATGACTTCGGTCAATGCGTGTGGGCCGGTGACGGCCAATACTTTGGGGTGGATACTCTTGATGAGGTCATTGCCATCCGCATCTTTTTTTGCACCCAAACAACCTGTCACGATGACTTTACCGTTTTCGTTGAGCGCTTCGGCAATCGCATCGAGCGACTCTTGTACCGCTGCATCGATAAAACCACAGGTATTCACCACGACCAAATCAGCGCCGTCGTAGGATTTGGCTGTCTCGTAGCCCTCGGCACGCAATTGCGTGAGGATTTGCTCAGAATCGACCAAGGCTTTGGGGCACCCGAGGGAGACAAAACCAATTTTTGGTGCGGCGACCGCCGATGTAGATAGGAGAGTTTCGTTAGACATAATAAAAAAGGATACAAAGCAATCCGCTATTGTACCCTTTCTATGTGCCTAACTACAGCATCAGCATGTTTAAATACGCTGCAAGCAATTGAATTTATTACTTTTTCTTATCATCCGGCACAAATGGAAAACCGAATATGTTTTTGGATTGACTCTGCATTTGTTCTTGCATTTGCACAAATAAATTTTTGCTCTGATCGATGTAATTACCCATCATGCCTTGCATCATAGGGCCTTGTACATTCATAAA
>CAYXJI010000339.1:0-4213 GCA_964465175.1 uncultured Burkholderiaceae bacterium
TTCAGTATTTAAGGCGAGACCATGCTTATGATCAAATACCTCTTGCATGGTATAGAGAGGACTGGTACCAATATCGCCGTAAACGATACCTATGGCAGCTAAAGTCAAAGCCGACAAACTACTTTTTTTATGATCGTGAGCCAATTACATTCCTTGATATTATTGGTGCATTGCACAATAGACGAAGGCCGAGCGAAATTCAAGACGCATTTACGTAAAAAAGACAGCCTACACGCAAAATAAACTATAAGTAAGCATATTCGGCGCTAAAAAGAAAAATGCCCGCTTAACTTTCATTAAGCGGGCACCAATTCTTTGGCGGAGACGGTGAGATTCGAACTCACGATCCAGGTTACCCCAGATGCTTCCTTAGCAGGGAAGTGCCTTCGGCCACTCGGCCACGTCTCCACACTCTCACAACGCTATGCTTACACAAGGCATTACAAGCGAGACCGTGATCATAGCGGGTAGTTCATCTTTGGTCAACTACTTGCCATGAAAATCTCACGTGCGAAACTTAATTACGCAGCTTCCAATTCAAATGCCTTGTGCAAAGCACGTACCGCCAACTCCATGTACTTCTCGTCAATCAACACTGAAATCTTGATCTCTGATGTAGAAATCATTTGGATATTAATACCCTCATCCGACAAAGTGCGGAACATTTGCGAAGCGATACCCACATGACTACGCATACCAACACCTACGACGGAAACTTTTGACACTTTAGCGTCACCAATGATGTTGCCAGCACCGATGTGTGCCTTGACGCTGGCATTGAGCACATCCATGGCTTTATTGTAGTCACCGCGTGGCACGGTGAAAGTAAAATCCGTTTTACCGTCAACCGATTGATTTTGAATAATCATGTCCACTTCAATATTCGCGTCAGCGACAGGACCAAGAATTTGATATGCAATGCCTGGCTTATCCGGCACGCCGAACACAGTCAATTTTGCTTCATCACGGTTAAAAGCGATGCCGGTGATAGTGGCTTGTTCCATATTTGTATCTTCCTCAAACGAAATCAGGGTGCCGGAAATAATTTCTTCGGCCAAAGGCATTAATGGGTCGGTCAATGATGACAAGACGCGCGTTGGCATGCGGTAATTACCTGCAAATTCAACAGAGCGTATCTGCAAAACTTTGGAACCTAAAGATGCCATTTCCAGCATTTCTTCAAAGGTTACCGTATTTAACTTACGCGCCTCAGACACCACACGTGGATCGGTCGTATAAACACCATCAACGTCGGTATAGATTAAACACTCTTGCGCCTTCAATGCAGCGGCGATTGCCACAGCCGAAGTATCCGAACCACCGCGTCCAAGTGTCGTAATATTACCCAACTCATCAACACCTTGAAATCCAGTAACAATAACGATTTTACCTTCCGCCAAATCGGCATTCACCTTGGCATCATCGATGGAAGCAATGCGTGCTTTGGTATAGGACGAATCGGTTTTAATGGGCACTTGCCAACCTGCATAGGACACCGCCTTTTTACCCAATGCCTGCAGCGCAATCGCCAATAAGCCGACCGACACTTGCTCACCGGTTGATGCGATCATATCGAGTTCGCGCGGATCAGGATCAGCCGTAATTTCTTTAGCCAAGCCAATAATTCGATTCGTTTCGCCCGACATTGCAGAAGGCACAACGACAATTTGATAACCTGCGTCATGCCATTTGGCGACGCGCTTAGCGACGTTTTTGATGCGATCCGTAGACCCCATCGATGTACCGCCGTATTTGTGGACAATTAAAGCCATAACATTTCAAAAAGAGTGACGAAAAAGGGATTGCTAGCGCAAAAAGAACGCATGACTTTACATGCTGCTCTGCAAAATAACAAGGCAAGCTCGCCTCTTTTTTAGGCGAAGTCATCACAAGAAAAAGGAAAGCTAGCCACCCGGCAAGAGAAATCAATAGAAAGTGACAATGATTTTGTAAGAAAATACAGCAAATATCACTCTGCGAGTCTGCATCCAACCCAAAAACAAAACCAGAACTAACACAATTTAGCAAAAGTAGTTCTACTTTAAATGCTAGTAAGACGATTTAAGCGAGCGATAGGAAAAAAGAAGAAGAAAACAAAAAATGACGCTGAATTTCATTTCCAAAGGCATTTACCTATAAAAATGAAATTCAGACATAACCAAAACAAATATCGATATAAGGAAAGAATCGCAAATTCCAAGGCAATACATCGACGCAATTAGATTAAGACAAGCAGATTTATCCAGCTACTGCGACAGCAACGCCAAGCTACACAAAAAGTTTCTTCCATGCCTCGTGCCCCAAAGCGCGCAAGGTTTGCATATTTTTTTCGTAAATTTGCTCAGCTTCAGGGAAAGCCTCAACCGCCATATCGATACTGTCTTCGCGCAATAAATGCAAAGTAGGAAAAGGTGAACGATTGGTATAGTTTTCAATATCATCCACCGCAGCATCGTCGAATTGGTACTCAGGGTGAAAGCTCGCCACCTGCAAAATACCGTCCAAGTCGAGCTCTTCCAAAGTCGTATCTGCCACTTCCAAAAAATCGTTATAATCAAGAAAATCTTGCATGACAAATGGATGGATCAATAAGGTGGTGTCAATTTTTTCGGGATTTGCTTCGGCCAGCACTTCCAATTCTGTCATCAAGTCTTTAATTAAGGCTTCCGGCGTCGTTGCGTGACTGACAAAATAACGAATCTGATCTTTAATATGTACGCCCTTGGCAAACGGACACAGATTTAAACCAATCACGGCCTTTTCTAACCACAATTTGGTCTGCGCGATGACTTCATCATCATTCATTTGTGCTACATCCATCTCTTACCACCCTTTCAGTTTGCACCAAGCCAGCAAAGCCGCACTTGACACCTATTTGAACCTTAGCTAACAGCCAGTTAGCTGCAAATTAAAACTGCAAAACCTTGACGCCCTCGGCGGTTCCTAACAGGCAAACATTGGCAGCTTGCGCCGCAAACAAACCGACTGTTACCACACCTACAATATTATTAATCTGCGCCTCTAAGGCAACCGGATCAGCAATCTGCAGGCCGTGCACATCAAGGATGATATTGCCATTATCAGTCAACAAAGCGACGCCATCCTTCAAACGCAAACGGGCTTCACCACCGATGGCATTCAAAGCACGTTTTACCGATTCGCAGGCCATGGGAATCACTTCAATCGGCAAGGGAAAACGCCCCAACAAATCCACCAATTTTGAACCGTCCGCGATGCAAACAAAGCTTTTAGCCACCGACGCCACAATTTTTTCGCGCGTCAATGCGGCACCGCCACCTTTAATCATTGCGCCACTTGCCGTGATTTCATCTGCGCCATCAATATAAACCGGCATAGAGCTCACCTCGTTTAAATCAAAGACAGCAATACCGTGCGCGCGCAAACGACTGGCCGTGGCTTCGGACGAGGCTACCGCGCCTTTAATTTTGTGCTTGATCTTAGCCAATTCATCAATGAAAAAATTCGCGGTGGAGCCAGTGCCAACACCCACGATTTCACCATCGACGACATAATTAATCGCGGCTTGCGCCACCGCTAGTTTCAAAGCATCTTGTGTCATAGTCATTACGTAAAAAAAGAAAAATTGGAATCTCGTCATTGTAAACGAAAGGCACTAACAAAAGCGCAGCGTAAAAACCGCGCAAGAACTGAGCACCACGAAAACTAGGACTAGATTAGCCATGCATCCATTCGGCATTCAAACTCGTAACGGTGCCTCATCCAGCAAGGAAATTTGTTCGCGCATTTCCAAAATACGATCCTGCCAGTATCGCTGAGTATTAAACCAGGGAAATGCCTGCTTAAAAGCAGGGTCAGTCCAGCGCTGCGCCAGCCAAGCCGAATAGTGCAGCAAACGCAAACTGCGGAGCGCCTCGATCAGATGCAACTCGGCTGGATTGAACTCATAGAAATCTTCATAGCCGGTCAAAATATCGCACAACTGCTCTTGCCTATCTTGACGCGAACCCGACAACAGCATCCACAAATCCTGCATCGCCGGCCCCATACGGCTATCATCAAAATCAACGAAATGCGGCCCGCCATGCGCGCCTAGGTGATTGCCCGCCTCAGTCCACAGCACATTACCCATATGACAATCACCGTGCAAACGCAAGGCAGCCACATCACCAGCTTCTCGATACGCCGCTGCGACGGAAGTCAGCATGCTACGCGCTGTGCTTTCATAGGCAAG
>CAYXJI010000340.1:0-410 GCA_964465175.1 uncultured Burkholderiaceae bacterium
GTAACAGCGATGAGCTTAGAAGGTCATCTCGGTGAAGCAATGTATATGGGTGAACGTACTCCATTGGCAGTCATCGATGCGGCTGCATCGGGTCGTATGGCAGTGGGCGAATCGATTACCAATATCGCTGCGGCACCTATTTCCAGCATTGAAAGTATCAAGCTTTCGGCGAACTGGATGGCAGCCTGCGGTCAACCTGGTCAAGATGCAGCCCTGTTTGATACCGTTAAAGCAATCGGTATGGAACTTTGCCCAGCCTTGGGTATCAGTATTCCAGTAGGTAAGGATTCTTTGTCCATGCGGACCACATGGAAAGATGAAGGCGCTGATAAGTCTGTAACATCCCCCGTGTCTTTGATTATTTCCGCATTTGCGCCTGTGTATGACATTCGCAAATGTTTAACGCCACA
>CAYXJI010000340.1:420-4205 GCA_964465175.1 uncultured Burkholderiaceae bacterium
TAATATTCTTCATTATCTTTCTGATCACTCATAAATGCGGGTTTATTTTCTTTCACCCAAGCAACCAAAGCTGTATATCCTTCAGATTCCATCTTCTGTCTGATAACGCCACTAATCAAATTGGACGCTGGTGATACTAGCTTGATTTTGATTGATCTTGGTCGTGGCAAGAATCGTTTGGGGGCATCTGCCTTTGCACAAGTCATGCAAAAACTCGGTGATCAAACACCGGATGTAGATAGCGCAGAGGATTTGAAAGGCTTCTTCGCAGCGATTCAAACTTTAAATCAAGATGGCAAGATCTTGTCTTACCATGATCGTTCTGATGGCGGTTTGTACGGCACTTTATGCGAAATGGCGTTTGCTGGTCGTAGCGGTTTGGCGATCAATCTCGACATGTTGACGATGGAAAGTGAGCACGCGGCAGATCAAGGCGACGCCAAAAATTGGGCAGGACAAGTGGCTGAGCGTCGTAATGAATTGACTCTGCGTGCTTTGTTCAGCGAAGAACTCGGCGCGGTGATTCAAGTACGCACCGAGCAACGCAGTGCCGTCATGGATGTGTTGCGTGCGCATAATCTCGGTGCATGCAGTCATGAAATCGGCAAGCCAAATAATACTGGCGTCATTTCTTTCATGCGTGATGCAAAAGAAATCTACAAAGAATCTCGCAGCGCTTTGCATCAAATTTGGAGTAAAACAAGCTGGCAAATCGCTCGTATGCGCGACAATCCAGCCTGTGCGGATGCGGAATATGCACGTCTCGCCGATGAATCTGATCCAGGCATGCAGCCAACAATCACTTTCGATGCGCAGGCGGATGTCGCGGCACCATTTATCGCCACGGGTGCGCGTCCCAAAGTCGCAATCTTGCGCGAGCAAGGGGTCAACTCGCATATTGAAACAGCGTATGTGATGCACAAAGCAGGCTTCACTGCGGTCGATGTCCACATGAGTGATCTGATCGCTGGTCGCGCCAAATTGGCCGACTTCAAAGGTTTAATCGCGGTGGGTGGTTTCTCCTATGGTGACGTGTTAGGCGCAGGCGAAGGCTGGGCGAAAACGATTTTGTTCAACGCCATGATGGCAGAGCAGTTCTCTGAATTCTTCCATCGTAATGACAGCTTTGGCATGGGGATTTGCAATGGTTGTCAGATGATGAGTAATTTGAAATCCATCATTCCAGGTGCGACAGCTTGGCCAAAATTCACTAAGAATAAATCGGAACAGTTCGAAGGTCGCTTCTCTATGGTCGAGATTTTGGAATCCAAATCGATTTTCTTCCAAGGCATGGCCGGCACCCAAACACCTATCGCGGTGGCGCATGGTGAAGGATTTGCAGACTTTTCAACGACGGGCGATATCAATGCGGTCAATGCAGCAATGCGCTTTGTTGATCATCATGGTTTGGCAACGGAAGCCTACCCCTACAATCCAAACGGCTCACCACGCGGTTTAACCTCGGTCACCAATGACGATGGCCGCTTCACGGTGATGATGCCGCACGCGGAACGCGTATTCCGTAGCGTCTTGCATTCTTGGGCGCCTGAATCTTTCGGCGAAGATTCACCTTGGATGCGTATGTTTAGAAATGCACGGGCTTGGGTTGCTTGATTTGAAGCTATATGATTGATAAAAAACGCAGAGTCATCTGAAAATGGCTCTGCGTTTTTTTATGTCGCTCGGGGATTTTCATTCTTGCCTCATGCGAAAAGGTCTTCGTAGAATTCGATGGTGCCTTATGCATGTAATATTTTTACTGCATGCCATTTTGTTGTATGCTTAGCTCATGCTGTGAAAAGTGTTCAAAGCTTGGTAGCCAACGTAAGCGTCAAGGGCAAGCGAAATAAGGAGAGGCAAAATGGATGAGATTTTTTTCGATAAGAGCGAAAAAGGAAAAGAAGAATTAACGACGCGTAAGTATCAGTTGCCTTCCAAACTGCGTCCTTTGTTAGTGATGGTGGACGGCAAGCAAAGTGCTTCCGTTTTGCTAAAGAAAGTACTTGGTTTGGGCTTGACTGAGGATAGTTTTGCAATTTTGCTGGAGCAAGGATTTATCGTTCAACGAGCGAATGAACTAAGTCCTTCCACGGTGCAGGCGGAGGTAATGCCTGGGCCAGCAAAAGTAATTCCAGTGCCAGAAACAAAAACGCGCGTACTAGCTACAATGACACCAGCCCGAAATTTGGCGCTTAAAAATTTCTTTAACGAGACGATTAAGAGCAAGTTGGGTCTGCGTGGATTCGGTTTGCAATTAAAGGTCGAACGAGCAGACAGCATCGAAGATTTTTTGGTGTTGGGAGATACGCTAATTGAATCTATCCAAAAGTCCAAGGGAGGCGATATTGCGCGCCAAGTGCAATTAGAGCTCGATACTTTGTTATATGATGTTGTTGATTGATGTTAGCTGCTGCGGTACTTGGCTTGGTAGCGAATAAGTTTTCGATAGAGAGTCAAACGGCAGCACGCTGGCATAATTTCAAATAAAAAAGCGCTGAAAAATTCTCAGCGCTTTTTTCTTATGTCACATTCCTGCGACAGGTATTTTGCTTATTCTGGCAAGGCGACTTCATGATTGATGCTGAACTGGTAGTCACGGAAAACGTGCTCTGCCGAGAGTAAAGCATAGCTGCCATCCGCTAGTTGGCGTGTCGTATCTTTTAAGCGATAGGTTGTTTGACCGCATGTCCAACACTTGAAGTTGCGCATATGGGTGCACAAGCAGGTTTTGTCCATTACTTTAAAATCTTTATTGTTGGGATTGGCATCCACTTCGCGGTTGTAGGCCTCGATATATGAACAATTGCCGTTACCGTCTAAAAGATAGCCATACGCCTCACAACCTGGACGAATATTCGATCCTATTGCGGGCGTATTGTTCAGCATGCGCATAGGATAACCCGTTGGCGAAATCGTATTGACGATGATTTGCTCTTCTTGTGCTTTGAAATACTCTTGCTTGACGTCATCGGGTAGGCCACATTCTTTGGTGACTGTAAAGCGCGTCGCCACCTGCACGCCGCCTGCACCCGCTTCTAAGAATGACACTGCATCACTACCAGTAAAAATGCCACCAGCTGCAATCACGGGAATCGCTAAATTTTCATCTTTGAGATATTGAATAACTTCTGCAACGATAGTGTGTAAATCGTATTTTGCCCAATCTAGGCCGAAACCTAAATGGCCGCCAGCTAAGGGGCCTTCGACAATAATATAGTCGGGCAAGCGATTTAATTTTGCATTTTTGCGCAAAAATAATTGCAAAGCGCGCACAGAGGAAACGATGATGCCGAGTTTGGCGTCACGGAAACGTGGATGATCTTCCATTAAGCCAAATGAACCCAAATGCAGACCCGCGCTCAAGGTGATGCCGTCAATTCCCGCATCTAAAGCCGAGGCAAGTCGCACGCGTAAAGTGTCACGCGGGCCATTCATGGTTAATTTTTCCATGCAGTTGACGAAAATCATGCCATCGCCTTGCTTCGCGTCCATGGTTCTACCTACATGAAGGCGGGTCGCTTCTGCAAGCAAGTCAAGATCAAATTTGATATCGGTCTTGTCGGAATTATTAATGTTGTATTTGTAGAGTTTGGTCTTGTCTTTGATGAAGCTGGTATCGAAGCGGCGATCGGAGACATCATGTACCAAGGCATCAGAAATATGTCCGACACCACCTAAACGCGCGGCTACTAAGGCTAATTCTGCGGTTGAAATATCCACGCCCATGCCGCCGATCATAATTGGCACAAGTTCATGTTTGCCCAGATGCAGGCGAAAATCATCTA
>CAYXJI010000341.1:0-4182 GCA_964465175.1 uncultured Burkholderiaceae bacterium
AAACTGGTATCGCGCCGCTCTGGAATCGAGATGACGTTCCGGCAGCGCTGCTAGTCTATTTGGACTTAGTGAAAGGCATGAACCCTAGCGGTAAGATGCGTTATTACCCGGGTTCACCGTATTGCGCGAATGAAGTGATGCGCTCCCAAGATCGCTTGCGTTTGTTTGAATTGCATCCCAGCGAAATCAAGATTCTGAGCGAAAATTTTCGCAAATTAGAGGCGCATAAAGCCGAGCAGGGTGAACGCCAAACGGTACGTGGCAAACGCATCATGATCAATGCGGGCGATGGCTTTGAAGGATTGAAAGCGATTTTGCCGCCACCTTCACGTCGTGGCTTGGTCTTGATCGATCCGCCCTATGAAGTCAAAGACGATTATCGTCGCGTTAAAGTGTGTCTAGAGGATGCGCTGGAACGCTTCCCGACTGGCACTTATGCGGTTTGGTATCCTGTGTTGTCACGTATAGAATCGAAGCAGTTGCCAGAACGTTTAAAGCGTATTCCTGCGAATGGTTGGTTGAATGTGACCTTGAGCATTAGCGGCCCAACACCGGATGGTTTTGGTTTGCATAGCAGTGGTATGTTCATTATCAATCCACCTTGGACTTTGGAAGCGACCTTGCGAGAGGTGATGCCGTACTTGGTGCGTGTCTTGGGTAAAGATGTCAGCGCCAAATATGAAATTGAATCAGGCGAAACAGAAACGGTCAAAATCAAAAGCCAAGTCCGTGCGCCGGTGAATCGTGCGTCACCAGCGGCTGGCGGTCTAGGAAAATCTAAGGTGGCTGGAGATCGCCCGCAAGTTGGTAGCTTAAGATTAAAACCAGGAACGACGCTCGGTCGCTCTCCGAATGCTACAGCAAGTCGCGATACTGGCCCCGGCAAACGCGTCGCACGTCCGGCCAATTTAGCGAAAACCCGATCACGCTAAGTCCCTGCGCAATTCGGCACACGTCGTATAGGATTAAATGATACTGGGCGTTATTTTGCGATATTGCGTGTGCCGATCAGCACGGATTCATATTGGTTTTGAATCATTCTATTCATGGAGAATCTGATGCAAAAAATCTTTTTCGCTTTGATCTTGAGCCTACTCATGAACATGGGAATCAGTGTGAAGTTGGCCAGCGCAGATACCATCAAGATCGCCGTCATCGATCCTATGTCGGGGCCATTTGCACCGATTGGTCACAATACCTTTAATTCCTTTACCTACCTCGCCGAACGCGCCAATGCTGAAAAATGGGCCGGCGAACATAGACTGGTCTTCGATGCCTTTGACAATAAGGCGGGGGTGCAAGAGAGTTTAAGTCTCTTGCAAACGGTGCTCGACAAGGGGTACCGCTATGTCGCACAAGGCACAGGCTCTGCGGTTGGATTGGCTCTAATCGACGCCATCAATAAACACAATCAGCGCAATCCTGGCAAAGAAATCATTTACTTGAATCACGGCTCGATAGATCCTGATATGACCAATAGCAAATGTAGCTTTTGGCATTTTCGTTTTGATGCGAATTCAGATATGAAAATGGAAGCCCTCAGTAGCTTTATGGCGGCGGATAAAAACATCAAAAAAGTCTATTTGATCGGTCAAAATTATTCCCACGGTCAGCAAGTCGCACGCGCAGCTAAATCTTATTTGGCGCGTAAGCGTCCTGATATACAGATCGTCGGCGACGATTTACATCCACTCGCCACGGTAAAAGATTTTTCTCCCTACATCAGCAAAATAAAAGCGTCCGGCGCGGACTCTGTGATTACCGGCAATTGGGGTACGGATTTGGCTTTGTTAATCAAGGCAGCTAAAGAGCTGGGCTTGAATGCCAATTTTTATACTTACTACGCGAGCTCAACCGGCGTGCCAACGGCAATGGGCGCGGCAGGTATCGATAAAGTCAAGCTGATCGGCTACTGGCATCCGAATAATGCCTCACCCTTGGGCGCACAATTGACCAAGGGCTATAAAGAAAAATACAAAGATGACCTGTCTTCGGTATCGACCTATTCTTTGATTGCTAGTTTGAGTAAAGCGCTGAAAAAAGCTGGCTCCATCGATCCGATTAAGGTCGCGTTGGCACTTGAAGATATAGGCATTGATTTTTTTGGTAACCCTGCCAGCATGCGCAAAAGTGATCATCAAATTCAACAAACTTTATACCTCTCCAATTGGGTTAAATTGAATGGTAAAGATGTGCTGTTCGATCAAGAAAATACCGGCATGGGGTGGCAAACTTTGCAGAAGATCGATGCCTTCGTGGCAGCGCAACCGACTTCTTGCCAGATGAAGCGGCCTTGATCTGGTTTTGACCTTGCCTGAAAGTCCGCCTCTTTGGAATTTTTCCTCATCAACTTATTCAATGGGCTGAGCTACGGTCTCTTGCTCTTTATGCTTTCGGCGGGGCTGACGCTCATTTTTAGCATGATGGGCGTCTTGAACTTTGCGCATGCCAGTTTCTATATGCTAGGCGCCTACTTAGGCTATAGCTTCAGTAACTTATGGGGATTTTGGTGGGGATTATTGCTAGCACCTATCATCACGGGATTGCTAGGCTTAGTGGTTGAACGTTTCGCGCTCCGTCGCTTACACGCCCAGGGTCAACTCGCTGAGCTACTTTTCACCTTTGGCCTGTCGTATCTGATGGTCGAATTAGTGCAATTAATTTGGGGGCGCTTGACGCTGCCTTATGCCATTCCACCGTATTTGCAAGGCGCTTTGTTCACCATCTATACCAGCACGTTTTCTATCTATCGCGCCTTTATGGCATTGGTCGCGCTCAGCATGCTGGGTCTAATCTATCTTTTAATGACGCGCACGCGCCTAGGTTTAGTGATACAGGCCGCATTGACACAGCCCGCGATGGTCGAGGCCTTAGGCCACAATGTGCCACGGATATTTATGTGGGTGTTTGGCACTGGTTGCGCCTTAGCTGGCTTGGCCGGCGCTGTCGGTGGCAACGCCTTCGTCACCGAGCCAGGCATGGCGGCCAGCGTTGGCAGTATCATTTTTGTGGTCGTTGTCTTAGGTGGTTTGGGATCTTTATCTGGCGCATTGTGGGCCTCATTACTCATCGCCTGTGTCCAGACATTTGCGATTGCGCTAGATGTGTCGCTCCTGAGTCTGATGCATCAGATTGGCGTTAATATCCATGCAGATCATTTTGCCTATGCTGTATTGTCCCTCAATATTTCCCAAGTCGCGCCTATCCTACCTTTTTTGATGTTAATTCTGATGCTGTTGTGGCGACCGCAAGGCTTGATGGGGAGGCAGCATGTTTAATCGCATCTCCTCATTCAAACCTATGCTGTGGGCGCTCTTTTTTAGCCTAGTGTTCCTACTTTTACCTGCAGTTTTTTCTTCTGGCGCATCACTCAATCTGATTTCACAAGTTAGTATCGCGGCAGTTTTTGCGCTGTCCTTTAATATGCTACTCGGTCAAACTGGCATGCTGTCTTTTGGGCATGCGGTGTATTCTGGGCTAGGTGGCTTTGTCGCTGTCCATGCGTTGAATAAAATCAGTGATGGTAGCTTGAATTTTCCTACGAGTTTGATTCCCCTGATCGGTGGTTTGGCAGGGGCGCTATTTGGCTGTGTATTTGGATGGATTGCTAGCAAAAAATCGGGTATCACTTTTTCTATGATTAGTTTAGGCATAGGCGAATTGGTGTTCGCCAGCGCTTTAATGTTTCCCGGTTTCTTTGGCGGTGAAGGTGGTATTAGCGCCAACCGCGTGTCAGGTGAGGCCTTCTTAGGCATCACTTTTGGCCCGCAGATCGAAGTCTGCTATTTGATTATTCTATGGACGCTAGGCGCAGTCCTCGCCATGTATTTCATCCAAGGAACGCCTTTGGGTAAGCTCGCTGCAGCGGTGCGGGACAATGCTGAGCGGGTCGCCTTCATAGGATTTGATCCGCGTTGGATTCGCTTCCTCATGTTGGTCTTATCCAGTTTCTTTGCCGGTATTGCAGGGGCTTTATCTGCCATCAACTTTGAAATTGCGACCGCAGAAAACCTGAGTGCGATGCGCTCCGGTACCGTGCTTTTATTTACCTATATTGGTGGCATCAGTTTTTTCCTTGGCCCGATAGTGGGGGCTGTGCTCGGCGTATTGTTGACGATGTCTTTATCGGAATTGACGCCTGCGTGGCAGTTATATATGGGCATCTTGTTTATCCTGGTCGTG
>CAYXJI010000342.1:0-4174 GCA_964465175.1 uncultured Burkholderiaceae bacterium
CGTGGCAAAGGCTTGCACATTAAGACTTGGCTGGCTTTTTGACCCAGTGTGCCTAATTCACGCCAGGCTTGGCGCAATACCGAATACAAATACTGCTGAGTAGAATTTTTCATGACCTATCCTTGATGTAGTAGCGATAAAAACTAACGCAAACGCACTGTAAGACATCGCAGGCTATTTTGCAGCCCCAATCCGACCAAATTACTTTTTCAAGGTATGAATAGCGTGACTTACGGGGTGAACGGATTATGCGTTAAGACCGCTAAGCTCACTACGGTAAAACAATCAACAAATCGCCACTATGCTAATTTAATTTGGACTGTGCTCCTAGGCATGGCAAGGCCGATTGCGCAGCGACTAATCCCTCATCCGTCGGTATCACCCAAATCTCAACTGTGCTGTTGGCGCTACTGATGCGTAGTGTCGATTTTCCATCGGCGGATAGATTCTGTTCTGGTGCCAATTCAATTCCCAAAAATGCCAATTGCTGGCAAACGGCTTGGCGCAATGCGTGACTGTGCTCACCGATACCACCCGTAAATGCGATGACATCCACTCCACCAAGCGTTGCTGTTAAGGCACCGATCTCGCGGATGACGCGACGGGTGAACATCTGTATCGCGAGTTTGGCATTGGGCTTTTCGCTGCCCGAGAGTTGACGCATATCTGCCGAAATACCGGAAACGCCCAATAAACCACTTTGCTTATACAACAGGTCTTGTATTTGCTTTTCGCTCCAACCCTGTGCCAATAAATGCAGCAAGACGCCCGCATCGATCGCACCGCAGCGTGTCCCCATCATTAAGCCATCTAGTGCTGAAAAGCCCATGGTGGTGGTGAGACTTTTGCCTGCTTGCATGCCGCACAGACTTGCTCCATTACCCAAATGCGCCATGATCACACGACCATGAGCGCGCTCAGTGAGTTGAAATAATTTTTCGGAAACGTATTGATACGACAAGCCATGAAAACCATAACGACGTATGCCTTGCTCACTTAGATTTAGAGGGATCGCGAATAAATACTCTTCCTTCGGCATCTCGGAATGAAAGGCAGTATCGAAACAAGCGATCTGCGGCACATTCGGAAATGCACGCATGAAAGCCGTGATACCAGCTAAGTTGTGCGGTTGATGCAAGGGCGCTAAAGGCGACAAACTAGACAAGTTTTTTAAGACAGCCTGATCGACTAATACGGCAGCACGGTAGCGCTCTCCGCCATGTACCACACGATGCGAAATCGCATGTAATTGCATAGGACTGCCTAACTGTTGAGACTCGCCTTGCATCACTTCATCGAGCAGAATTTGTAAGGCACGTAGAGCGACTTCGAAGGGGTCAGGAGTTTTGGCACTTTGCTCCAGTTGACGCTGAAAACACTGGCCATCGCGTTGCCACGATAAACTGATCTGCCCACCGGGTTGTAAGCCCTCAATAATTCCTGACAACAGCGCCGAAGAAATCTGTTCGTCTTGCACCGGATAGAGTGCAAATTTTAAAGACGAAGAGCCCGCATTAATCGCCAACACTGCCATATCAACCTCGTAAATCGTTATGCAAAAAATTCAAAAACATGAACCGCTGAGACGCAAAAAAAATGAAAAGGGAGGAAACAAAGCCGTATCTAAGGTCTTTTCTGCGCTCCTCGGCGTCTCGGAGTTGAGGGATCTTGATTTTTTTAAAGTCCTTAACTTAATGGCAGTGTCCCTACGGACGCACGAGGCGATTGTGATGCGCCATCAACTTGGTCAATAAGGCAGAGGACAAACGTGCCGATAAGCCATCTGCACGACTGGTCAGTGCGATAGGAATCCGTGCTCCCAACACTATGCCAGATGCCATTGCGCCGCCGAGATATTCTAATTGCTTGGCCAGCATATTTCCGGACTCTAAATCGGGTGCCACCAAAATATCTGCGTCGCCAGCCACCTCGGATTCGATATGTTTAATCAATGCTGCATGCGCTGAGATGGCATTATCAAAGGCTAAGGGTCCATCCAACAAGCCGCCGGTAATTTGTCCGCGCTGTGCCATTTTGCACAACGCCGCAGCGTCGATGGTGGACGGGATATTCGGATTAACGGTTTCGACTGCTGACAAAATCGCGACCTTGGGCACAGCAAGGCCCATGATTTTTGCGAAAGAAATCGCGTTTTGTATGATGTCAGCCTTGATGCTTAAATCCGGAAAAATATTCAACGCGGCGTCGGTGAGCAATAAGGGCTTGGGGTAGGTAGGCACATCAAAGCGATAGACGTGCGACATGCGCCGTGCGGTGCGCAGGTCGGTGCGCGAGACGATTGCATGAATCAATTCGTCGGTATGCAGACTGCCTTTCATCAGCGACTCTAGTTGTTTCGAGGCTGCCATTTCTGCCGCTTTTGCCGCAGCCGCGTGGCTGTGCTCTACCGACTCAATAGTAATGCCATAGAGGTCGATTCCGGTCTGCTCGGCGACTTCGCGAATCTTTTTTTCGGGGCCAATAAAAATCGGATCGATGAGGCCGCGCTGCATTGCTTGAATCGCACCTTGCATAGACTCTCTATCGCAAGGATGCACCACGCCACAACGCACGGCGGGTAGATCGTCGCCCATCTTCAATAAAGCTTCTAAGCGATTCTGCGGATCAAACAATTGTATCTGCGGTGCGTTAATGCGCAGATGGCGTATTTTTTGTGTTGGTGCCATGACGCATGCCATGCCATGCAAGACGCGTTCGCCATTTTGATTGGTGACTTGGCAATCGAGTTCTAGGCGTTTCTTTTCAACCTCTTTGCTCATGACGGTAACAATAACCGTCAAAGTATCACCGATACGAACGGGGCGACTAAAGTGTAAGACTTGTTCCAAATAGATCGTCCCAGGTCCTGGAAACACCGTACCCAGCAAAGCTGAAATCAAAGCGCCGCCCCACATGCCGTGGGCAATCACGCCATGAAATAAAGTGGCATCGGCATATTCCGGATCGAGATGCGTTGGATTCGTATCGCCCGAGACAGCAGCAAAGGCGCGAATATCATCTAGGGTTAAGGTACGCACAGTACGAGCACTCTGCCCGATTTCAATTTCATCGAAAACGCAATTCTCAAGGTACTCTTGGGTTAAATTCGCATTCATTTTATCGTCCTAAAATCAAAGTAAAATTATCACTATTCAAGCGGCTATAAGAAAGTTAAAACCGCGCACAACAGAGGCACAGAGGCACCGCGACGCAGAGGAATTTTTGGCTACTCTGGTGTGCACCTCTGTGTCTGCGAGTCTCTGTGTTGTGAGGTTCTAGGTTTTTATCATCTTTCTATGGAAGCTTCATAATTAATCTTCATACCTGCACATCACATATTCATCGGGCGAGTCACACAAAATAGCATGCGCTGGTATCGGTGGTAGCGCAAGTTGTTCGCTCAATCTGCCATCTGATAGCTGAGATGCGCATGCCCAAGCTCAGACACGATGCCCGCATTATGTCCGCCCAAGGTCAAAATAAAGGCGCTCGGCGTATCGGTAAGGATATGCATTTTATACGCAGATTGCCAAGGTGAGACGTGATCGCGTACTGTCCCCAGTCAATAGCGGCGCTTGAATAGCGATCAGCGCTAAGGAATGCCTTCGCCCTCTTCAATCTGGCGCAATTTTTGTAAGCAGTGATCACGGCGTACCAGCATTTCTACTGCTTTATCATCACCACTTTCACGGCCTTTTTCACAAATGGGACGTGCCATGATAGTGATATCGGTCGCCAAGGCCAGCAACAGTTCATGCAGTGGTGGCAGCACCGAAGCATCGCTATCAAAATAAGCTGAGTTGACCAGATCGGCTAGCCACGTTGCATCGCGCAATCCCACATGAGCAATATCGAGCGACCAAGTGCTGACTGGTTCTCCTAGCGTAGCGGCATACTGTACCGTTGATTGCAATAGGGTCGAATATAATTTCAACCTAGCGTTTGCCTTCAACGCCCCCTTGACCTAGGTCCGCACCAAAATGATTTTTCGCGCAGTGTGGCGACCGCCAATTCTGTTAACATTGATTTCCATCCTTGATCAAGTTTGCCAGTTTATCGGCACTTACTGTAAGGCGCGAATGTGTCGAGACTGTGACGGAGGGACGTCTTTTTCACCCCAGAATTTCCATGAGGATTTGCGATGAAGACGGATGCACTTTTCGAGCGTGTTTTG
>CAYXJI010000343.1:0-4159 GCA_964465175.1 uncultured Burkholderiaceae bacterium
CGTTCTAGTTGAGGATCAAATTCTTTCTGTCCAAAGATAGGCGCATTACGGGCTAGGCCAATGCAACTGATACAAGTCGATGTAATCGGTGTTCAAACGTTTTAGGCTGGCTTCGACCGCGATGCGGATATTTTTTTCATCGAGATCATTGTCTCCATTGCGTATCCACGGCATACCGCGCGAAGGACCGGCGACTTTGGTGGCCAAAATGATTTTGTCGCGTTGACCTGATTGCTTGATCCATGAGCCTATAAATTGTTCAGTGCGATTCGCCGTTTCGGCGCGTGGCATGACTGGATACATTTCGGCGGTGTCGATAAAATTGATGCCGTTGGCAATGGCAAAATCGAGCTGTTGATGCGCCTCGGCTTCGGTGTTTTGTTCACCGAATGTCATGGTGCCGAGACAAACCTCTGATACCATCAAATCGCTGCTGCCTAATTTCTTAAATTTCATCATGCACTCTTATTTGTTATTTCGAATCGCCAACGCACATTCACGCACCAGCGCTGGGCCACGATAAATCAAACCAGAATACACTTGCACCAAAGACGCTCCTGCATCCATTTTGGCTGCCGCATCTTTACCAGAAAATATCCCACCCACGCCGATGATAGGCAGTGCATCGCCGAGTTCGGCTTTCAAAACGCGGACCACTTTATTGGATAGCGCAAACACTGGCTCACCCGATAAGCCGCCCGCTTCTTCGCCATGCTGCAAACCTTTGACTGCATCGCGGGTAATGGTGGTGTTGGTGGCGATCACACCATCGATTTTATGGCGCAATAAAGATTCGGCGATGTTTTTGATTTGTTCGCTATCGATGTCGGGGGCGATTTTTAAAGTGATTGGAACATAGCGTTTGTGTTGTTCGGCTAAGCGCTGTTGTGCGTCTTTAAGTTTGGATAAGAGATCATCAAGTTCGGATGCCCCTTGCAATTGACGTAGATTTTTCGTGTTCGGTGAAGAGATATTGACGGTCACGTAGCTGGCGTAAGGGTAAACTTTATTCAAGCACAGTAAATAATCGTCGGAGGCTTTTTCAATTGGTGTGTCGGCGTTTTTGCCGATGTTGAGTCCGAGTACGCCTTGCTTCTCTTGATAAAAACGTGAGGCTTGAACATTGGCGACAAAGGCATCAACGCCGCCGTTATTAAATCCCATACGGTTGATAATCGCGTTCGCTTGCGGCAGACGGAACATGCGTGGCTTAGGATTGCCTGCTTGCGCGCGCGGTGTGACGGTGCCGATTTCGATGGAGCCGAATCCCAACGAAGCCAAGCCATCGATATAACGCCCATCTTTGTCTAGGCCGGCGGCCAGCCCGACCGGATTGGGGAAGTTAATTCCCATCACCTTGCGCGGATCGGCGGCTGGCTTGGGTAGCAGGCGCGTTAATCCCATGTTGTGAGCGCGCTTTAAACCCGGCAGCGTTAAGTCATGCGCGCTTTCTGGATCCATAAAAAAGAGGAAAGGGCGAGCTAAAGAGTAGAGCAATTGATCTGACATAATATTTGAGGAGTTTTAAATGAATGGGATTTAGAGTGATTGCCAACTGCCGTCGAGTCGTGCTTGCAGTGGTTTGAAATTAGTTTTATATGACATTTTGTGACTGGCTTCTATCCAATAACCAAGGTAGAGATAAGGCAGTCCAAGGATTTTGGTTTGCGCGATTTGCCATAAGACATTGAACGTGCCGTAAGCGCTTTGTGGCACATCAGGATCGTAAAAGGTGTATACCGACGATAAACCATCTTCCAAGATATCGATGATGCTGATCATGCGCAAAATAGCTTGATCATCACGAAACGCGATCAATCTTGTATTGACTCGGCTTTGCAATAAAAATTGGGCATATTGATCGCGCCCATCTTGATCCATGCCGCCGCCCGCATGACGACGACTTTGATAGCGTTGATATAGCTCAAAATGTTCTTCATCAAATTCTAAGGGCAATACTTCGGCATGCAAATCACCATGCTGTTTTAATGCGCGGCGTTGGCTGCGATTGGTTTTAAATTCGGCGACAACGGTACGCACTGGGACACAGGCGGAACAATGGTCACAGTAAGGGCGATAAATGAATACGCCACTGCGCCGGAAGCCACGGTTGACCAATTCTGAATACACTTCATTGTCGATTAAGTGCGCTGGTGTCGCTACTTGCGAGCGCGCTTGGCGGTCTGGTAAATAGCTGCAAGGATAGGGGGCTGTGGCGTAATAGTGCAGTGTGATGTAATCATCTTCGTTCCCCATCGCACGGGTTTCGTTTGCTGCTGATACTTCTTCCGCCTCTTGTGCGCCATGCACGTCCATGAGCGTATCAGCCGCTTCAAGCTCATTGTCTGAGAGCTTGGTTAAAACTGTTGGCGGATTGGTTCGAGATTGCATCGCTGGTTAACTTTCGGCTGTTGGTGCAATTTGTGGTGTCTGTGCGGCTGTATTTTTAAACTTGTCTGCAAGGTCTAAGGCATAGACGCCGTGCACATAATTTTTAAAGCGGTTTAAATCTAAAGGCAGCCAGTTCTTGATGGTGTCTAGTGTAATCGCGTGCTGGACATGCTGTATGAAATCACGGCGCGGAATCGGCTTGGCGCCAAAGCTCGCCAAATGCGCGGTCTCTTGCTGGCAGTCTATCATTTCTACATCGTGTTCACGTAATAAAACGACTAGCTGGCTTAATGCCATTTTGGATGCATCGCAGACTTTAGCGAACATCGATTCACCATAAAACATTTTGCCAATACAAATGCCATAGGCGCCGCCCACCAGTTCGCCGTCTAGCCAGACTTCGGAGCTGTGGGCGTAGCCCATGTGATGTAAGGCGGTATAGCCTGCGATGATATCTTCGGAAATCCAGGTGCCATCTTGTCCTTGTCGCGGTGCAGCGCATTCCCGCATGACGCATGCAAAGGCGCTATCAAAACGAAATTGCCAACGTGGGTCTTTGAGTGATTTGTTGAGGCGCTTTTTTAAGCTGTCGGTGATTTTGAAATCCGAAAGCTTCAAGACCATGCGCGGATCGGTTGACCACCAAAGTATTGGCTGACCTTCAGAAAACCAAGGGAAGATGCCACGCTGGTAGGCATTCAATAGTCGTTCTGGTGACAAATCAGCGCCTGCTGCCAACAAGCCCGCCGCGCCTTGGGCTTCGCTTAAGGCCTGTTCTACATCTGGAAAGGGGCTGTCGATTTCTAGCCAAGGAATCATAGTGTCTAATATAGTGCGATTTATTCTGGGCGCTGCGAGGGATAAAAATCATGCTCGTGCAAATGGTATTGCCCGCCGGTCGCCACTTTTTTGACATCTTCAAAGAAATATTTCAAGGTCTGACTCACCGTCGCGAAGGCAATCTCGTCCCAAGGAATTTCATGCTCCGCGAATAGATCGACTTCCAGGCTCTCGACTCCCGCTAAATAATTGGTATCAATTAAGGTCGCTCGATAAAACAAATGCACCTGATCGACATGTGGCACACTCAGCACCGAAAATAAATCATGCAATTCAATATTGGCGCCTGCTTCTTCTATGGTCTCGCGCTGTGCGGCCTGGCGGCAGGTTTCTTGATTTTCCATAAAACCCGCCGGTAAAGTCCAAAAGCCATAACGCGGCGCTATGGCACGTTTGCACAACAAGACCTTGATCTCGCCTTGATGCTGCCAAATAGGTAAAGTGCCCACCACCATATTTGGATTTTGATAATGAATGGTGCCACATTCCACGCACACGAAACGTTCACGCGTATCATCCGCAGGAATTTTTAGAGCAACAGGCGCAGCGCAGGCAGAGCAAAATTTCATGGTGTAAGACTTTCGGACGGACGTATCAAATGAATCTATGAAAGTGTATCACCGCCTGCGGGTGTGCTGAGCGTGCCGAGCATAAAAGTAATAATGGCGACTAGCTTCTATTTAGAGCGTACTTTGTTACTGTCTAATAATAACGAGCCTTCTCCTGCATTTCTCGCTCTCCCTGTGCCTCTGTGTTGAGAGATTCTCAGGCGGTTTTCGCTGTGAGTCAACAACGAGGCAGTCAATCAAATTGGCAACCGCCATAGAAAGAAATTGCGCAAAGCAGCAAAGTCCTGTATAGTTCTACCTATCAGACGCGGGGTGGAGCAGTCTGGCAGCTCGTCGGGCTCATAACCCGAAGGTCGTAG
>CAYXJI010000344.1:0-238 GCA_964465175.1 uncultured Burkholderiaceae bacterium
TTGTTACAATGCATTTCTCATCTGACGCAATCAGAGTCACTCTGATTCTTAATTATGCTAAAAGCCTATATTCTCGATAATCAAGCTGTCGCTCGTAATTTACTCGGGACGGTGTTGACGAATGGTGGGCACGAGGTCATTGGCGACGGTAACCATAGTGCGCACAATTTGGCAAAAATGGTGAAACTGCAGCCCCAGATTGTCTGTGTTGATATTGGCGAAGCGGATGCGGCTGGGC
>CAYXJI010000344.1:248-3739 GCA_964465175.1 uncultured Burkholderiaceae bacterium
ACCATTACTGCCGCACAGGGACACGGCGTGGTTGGCTTTATCGTTAAACCATTTAATACGATCGCTGTATTGACCTCCATTCGCAATACGATTTTGCGTATCGCCTCTCAGCGCGCCAAACCAAAAAGTGACACCGATACGTCGAATCCGACTTCTGAAGCGCCAACATCCACACCCTCGGATTCTAGCGCCAGTTAGTTCGTCTCGTATTTGTCTTAGTTTGTCTGGCATCAGCCGCTTTCATCACATCCTTACACTGACACGCGCGCCTCGCTTACAGTACAGCCTAATCTTAAGGAGCCGCTATGAGTTCTTCATCTCAACCGCCCATCACCGTGATATCAGAACAAGCGCTACCCTCGGAGGTCTCGATACAGAGCGACACTTGGCTCAATCGCTATCGCAACTTCCCGGTTTTTTCTAAGACTTGGTTTCGTCATCGCACCATCGCCTTTGTCGGCATGTACTTCATTATTGTACTGATTGCCAGCGTGATCGGTCTGATTACCAAGGGTGATTGGCGCGTGTATGCCGTGACCATGGTGCCGATTTTGTTGGCGTCCATTTCCTTAACCACGGTTGGTCAAGCAATCGCGGTTTGGGTAAGGCAAAAAAGTTTTACGCCAAAGAAGGAAGCAATTTTCCTCTGCCTCGCCTTGGTGGCTGGCGGAGCGATAACTTTCGGCGTTGCCAAAGCGACTACACGCCTAGCCAAATGGATGGTGTATGGCGACGCGTCGTATCAAGTTTTTGATGATAATAAAAAGCGCGAGCAGGAAAAAAAGTCGGCAAGCGGCCAAGCGCCATCCGCATCTGCGAGCGCCGCCTCAGCAGCCAGCGTTGCCGCTACGCCACCCGCAACACCCGCATCTAGTGCCAAAGTCGTCAGCAAGTCAAAAGACGAAGAATCCAGTGCAAACATTGATCGATGGGTACAGATTTTTGTCGGCGCATCGCCTATGGTTTTCTTACTGCTGTATACCGGCAGTGGTTTTGACCTATGGTTTTTCTTCCGACAACGCAAGCGTTTAGTCGAAGCGCTGCGCCAACAAGAATTAAAACGCGCCCAAGATGCACGCCGAGAAGCCGAATTACGCTTGTCCGTCCTGGTCGCCCAAGTCGAGCCCCATTTTCTTTTTAATACCTTGGCAGGCGTGCGCTCCGCGATTTTGACAGAGCCATTACGAGCCACCGCCATTGTCGATCATTTGGTCGATTATTTACGCTCCACCATTCCGCAAATGCGCGGTGACGGTAGTAGCGAACAGGGGCGCCTCGCTAAACAATTAGAAGCTGCACGTGCCTATCTAGGTTTGATGCAAGCTCGCATACCGCGCCTCACTTACAGCGTTGAATCAGAGCTAAAAGATGCCGCATTTCCACCACTTTTATTGATATCCTTAGTCGAAAACGCGATTAAACATGGCGTAGAGCCAAAAATTGGTCCGGTCCACGTCAGTGTCACGGCGCGCTATTTCGATCAGGGCGACGACGAAAAATTGGAAGTATCGGTCAGCGACAATGGCGTTGGTTTTGGTGGTACCAGTTCAGGATCGGGTATCGGTTTGGCGAATATTCGTGAGCGCTTGGAATCCATGTACGGTAGCCGCGCTAGCCTGATATTAAAAGCACGCCCTGAAGGCGGTGTTTCGGCTAGTATCGTGCTACCGCTGATTAGCTAAATGTAAAACACGATTTAAAAATATCAACAATAGGGACAAAAAATGACGACTGCCATTATCGCTGATGACGAAGATTTACCGCGTAAAGACCTACGTCGTATGTTGGCTGAATTATGGCCAGAATTAGAGATCTTGGCCGAATGTGAGCATGGCACCGAAGCCTTAGAAGCGATCCATCAACATCAACCCGACATCGCCTTTCTTGACATCCGTATGCCGGGCATGACGGGGCTCGATGTCGCCAATGCCACCAAGGGACGTTGTCACGCCGTATTCACGACCGCCTACGATAATCATGCCTTAGAAGCCTTCTCGGCGGGTGCGATCGACTATCTCTTAAAACCGATTTCAAACGACCGTTTGGTGGACGTGATCGCACGCCTCAAAGCCAGGCTCGCGACCAAAGCACCACCGTCCGACCTCAGTCAATTGATGCAAGAGCTAGACAAACGCCTGCGCGCGCCCGCCGCAGAAAAAATCCGCTGGATCAGTGCCAGCGTGGGCGACACCATTAAGATGTTCCCTATCGATAAAATCTTATTTTTCACTTCGGATGAAAAATACACGCGGGTAGTCTGCACCGATGACGAAGCCCATGTGCGCAAACCGCTCAAAGAAATCATCGAAGGCCTAGATCCCGAAATCTTCTGGCAAATCCACCGCAGTGTCGTGGTACGCGCCGATGCCATCGCCAAGGCGCATCGCGACGAATTAGGCAAAGTCACGGTCGAACTACGCGGCACCAAAGAAACACTCAAAGTCAGCCAAGCCTATGCCTGGCGATTTAAGCCCATGTAACTGTTTGTTTTGGAGGCAATGGGAAGGACAAGTCTTGCTGGTTGATGAACCCTTCGTCGAATTCTTGTGCCCAAATTTAGATGATATTGATAAGCTGACCGACGTGCCAAAAGCGCAGAGATTATTCACGTGCCCACGCCTAGCGAATCTCATGTCATCACAGCTAATAGCATCAAAAAAAGCGTGATGAGGCGATCACTATTGCGTATCAAGAATATGCGTATAGCATGGCGGAAAATAGCACGGTTCTCTGGCTTGCATTATTCGAAGGTGAGTCGGATGGTGAGTGGGTTCAAGGCTTGACGCTTTTTTCGATGGATTTACTGATGAAATGCGTTAATGTTGGAACTGATCCCGATATCGGCGATTACTTTCCGCAGAAGAGAAAGAACGATCAATGACAAAAATTTTCCGAGATATTTCTTTCAAGCGCAGTTTGTTCGTTTTACTATTACTAGCGGCAGTGGCGATGCAAATGGCCTACGCGAATTATTGTCAACAAGACTTAGTTCATGGCTTTCGATCTATTGGCTATTTGCCTGCAAATGCGAAAGGAGTCCTCTTCTCGATGACGCCCGAGATTCTGCCAAATCAGGTTGCTATTAGGATTGGGAGCAAAGCTTATTTGGTGAAAGAGTTGCCAGTCTTAATCGATAGGAAGTCGTTTTTAATTACCGAGTTAGGATCTGCTAAGCCCTTAAATCACACAGTGCAAGCATTGAAAAAAGTTAAAGTAGCCGAGGGTCGAGTTCCGCGTCGATATCGACTCATTGATAAAAAACTCGAAGCCTGTATTTTCCATTCTGCAGAGAATCTGGGTAACCCAAATTGTCAGACCGACGACGTGCGTCAATTGGGTCGAGAAGAGACATTACAGCGCCTGTTGAAAGACGGTCGCGTTGAAGATGTGACGACCGTTTTCGAAGAAGAATGGGGCATGTACCGTATTGGGCTTGTCAATGGATTCCGTGAAGGAAAGACCTATGCGATCAAGTATGTCGGGTCGCATGT
>CAYXJI010000344.1:3749-4093 GCA_964465175.1 uncultured Burkholderiaceae bacterium
AATAGGTTTGAGACTTTTTACGATCAATTGAAGCTTTCCATTGGCCCACAGCTCGCGCTTGATGCGTTGAATCAAGTTGCTTTGACCTTAGATGGTGAGCCGAGTCTGTTCCCTTTTTCAAACGATGTACGTTCATCGAATGGCGATAATAAATTCCGAAGTTTGCGGCAGAAAATGCGATTTAGTTTGCCACCAGCATTGGAAGCTTATCGCAGTAGGATGTTGTTTTTTGCCAATACGAATTCGAGTATGCATGGATCGCCAGCGACCGGCTTGCACCACAGGCCGCTAGCGATGTGCCAGCAGCGTGAATTTGGCATAAACCCGCTGGGGCAAAGCAATGA
>CAYXJI010000345.1:0-4081 GCA_964465175.1 uncultured Burkholderiaceae bacterium
AACCGCAACTTTTATTCAAATTAAGTGAAACGCAAGAGGACATTCAACTCTGCGTCTGTGACAATGGTTTAGGGATTGCCGAAGACAATCTACCAAGAATTTTTGAACCCTTTTTTAGCAAACAACTGGGCTTAGATGGCATAGGCCTCGGCTTGAGCGTGGTACATAGTGTCGTCACCGATTTGATGCAAGGACAAATCAAAGTCGAAAATCGCGCAACGCAAGGCTTACAGGTCTCATTGTCGATTCCAAAAACACTACCTAAGTCGACGCCCCATCCTAGTTTATGATTTTTCAAAGGCTAACTTGCGCAATACATGCGCCGCCGCCGCCAAGCCAAACGACGCCGTCACCACAATAGAAGAACCAAAACCTGCGCAGTTCAATCCTGAAATGCCGGCGCTATTTTGATTGCCGTCGCCACTCCCATCGATAGCGCAAGCTTCTGGCTGTTCTGCCACCTCGGGTACCCTCAAGGCTTCCATCGAGAACACCGCGTCAATCCCAAATTTACTTTTTGCACCACGTGGAAAGCCAAAATTTTGGCGCAGACGTTTGCGCACTAAGGCGAGTAAAGGCTCTTGTTCAGTGCGCGCCAAATCGCGAATTTCGATTTTACCGGGATCGGTCTGTCCACCTGCAGCACCTATGGTGATCAAGGGAATTTGCTGCTCTCGGCAAAAAGCAATCAAAGCCGTCTTGGCCTTTACGCTGTCGATAGCATCAATCACATAATCAAACTGCTGGCTGCCAAGCATGAGCGTCAGATTGTCTGGCTCTATGAATTCTTCAACTTCAGTGACCTTGCAATAGGGATTAATGGTAGCGATACGTTCGGCTAATGCAGTGACCTTCGCTTTGCCCAAAGTCTCGCTGGTGGCTTGAATTTGACGATTGATATTTGATTCGGCCACGTTGTCGAGGTCTATCATGGTAATCGCACCTATCGCGCTGCGCGCCAAGGCTTCGACCACCCAAGAACCAACCCCACCGACACCAATCACACACACGTGCGCTTGCTTAAAATTTTGCAATCCTTGAGCACCATACAAGCGCGCAATTCCGCCAAAACGGCGCTCAAAATCAATATCATCGTGTAGGGGTGTAGCAGCTACTTGCATGGCGCATCTTTTCTTCAAGGTAAAATCGGGGGATAGACGGGGTCTGCCCGTATTTTACAAGCTTCGTGCCCATTAACCCAGAATTTCCACTCGGATTGGTGATGAAGACGGATGCTCTTTTCGAGCGTGTTTTGATGCGAATGAGGCGCTAATAGCAACGAAGCGTAGCAAAAATAGCCCAAAATGTGCCGTCAGCACGCCAATAGCACCGCAGGTGTGCCAAATGGGAAATCTGGGATTAACCTAGATTCACCTTGATAGCGAGCAAGTAGATCTATACTTGATGCAGCGCTCCGCCTCAGAATCATGGATAATTTTCCAAGATATACCGTAATAGACACAACTGACTCAAACAATTCCGAACAACATTCGCAGAAAGCATTATGGATACCTTATTTGCAAGCGCTCCCGGCTTTGATCAACCGCTCGCCGTTCTCAAACATTGCCACGATAGAATTCGCAAGCAGCTGGCAACCTTGGAAAAATTACTCCCCTATTTAGAACAACACGGTGCCGATGCGGAGGCGCAAAAAGCCGTATTGGCGGTGCTAAAATATTTTCAAAATGCGGCGCCTTTACATCATGACGATGAAGAAATCGACTTATTACCGATGCTAGTCGCAACGGCAAACAATCAAGCAATTGCCGCCGCCAGCGATGCAGCATTGCTCGAGCAAATACTGCCAAAAATCTTACAACAGCACCAGCAAATGGCAAGCCAGTGGCAAGTCCTAGCAGTGCAATTAAATGCCATTGCAGACGGCAGTGCGGCACGATTAAGTAGCGCGCATGTCGCCGCATTTCAAGCGATCTACCAAGAACATATGCAGATAGAGGAAACACAAATCGCGCCCATGGCCCTGCGCCTCTTTAGCCCAGCCCAAATGCAGCAACTAGGGAAGGCCATGCAAGCAAGACGCGGGATAGTCGCGCCCTAAGCCTGCGAATGCCTCAGCGCTTTAATACACGCATTAATACACGCATTAATACACGCATTAATACACATCAATAGTGGCGACAAAAATTTCGTTTATGATTGCGCATATGCCATTTTATTTTTAAGGAAAGACTATGTCGATCGCCAGCCTCAGAAAAGATTATCAACTCGCCAGCCTCGCCGAAAGCGATGTAGCGCATGATCCCATCACACAATTTGCGCATTGGTTTGAGCAAGCACTCAAAGCCGAGGTCGCTGAGACCAACGCCATGAGCCTGTCCACCGTTAATGCAGAGGGTAAGCCTTCCTCACGCATCGTGCTAATCAAAGAGTTTGATGCGCGTGGATTTACCTGGTTCACCAACTACGACAGCCGCAAAGGCCAAGAGCTGGACTACAATCCTCATGCAGCCTTATTGTTCTTCTGGATTCCACTAGAACGTCAAGTACGCATCGAGGGCCGTATCGAAAAAATTTCAGATAGTGAGAATGATCACTACTTCAACAGCCGTCCGCTCGGTAGCCGTCAAAGCGCGCTCGCCTCGCAGCAAAGTCAGCCTATCGCCAATCGCCAACAACTAGAAGATCGACTAGCCCAAGTCGTTGATGAATTTGGTGAACATCCGCCGCGTCCCGAACATTGGGGCGGCTATCGTTTAATTCCTGAGTTTATCGAGTTCTGGCAAGGACGCAGTTCACGCCTGCATGATCGCATTGCCTACACCCGTCAAGCAAATGGAACTTGGGTAATCAGCCGTCTGCAACCATAGACGCTAGACCACCAATATAGCGCAAACCATTATGACCAAAGCTTCTTCTTTAGTTGATGTATTACGGCGTGAGCTGAGAGCAAAGCGCATTACCTATCTGGAATTGGCAAAACGGATTTCGGTCTCAGAATCGAGCGTCAAGCGTATGTTTTCGAATCGCAGTATGACGCTGCAAAAATTAGATCAAATCCTCGACGCCGCTGAGATCAGCCTACATGATCTCACCTCCCGTAGCCATGAAGAAGCGATGGTCAAGCAACTCAGTTACGAGCAAGAAGAGGAGCTAATCAGTGACCGTAAAAAATTCATCGTTGCGGTATCGGCGATGAATTTTTTAACGGTGGAACAGATGACCGACATCTATGCAATCAGCCACTCCGAGGTCATCGCTTACTTGGTACAACTCGATCATTTAGGTGTATTGGAATTATTACCAAACAACCGCATCAAATTATTATTGTCACGTAGTTTTCGCTGGTTACCCAATGGACCTATACAACAATTGCACAGAAAAGAATCCTTTGCAGATTATTTGAATTCCAATTTCGACGATAAACACGAACTCATGCAGTTTATGAATGTCCTCGTGACCAAGCAATCCAGCGCTATTTTACTGACGCGCTTGCGTCAATTGGCGCGCGACATTACGGATCAACATCAACTCGATGCGGCAATCCCGTTTGAAGAAAAACATCGCATGAGCTTTATGCTGTCAGCGCGTCCTTGGATACCCGAATATTTTCAAGCCTTGGTAAGGCCAGAATACATAGAAAATTATCTCGCGCAAAAAAAACAACAGCGCCCTTAAAGAAGCGCGACAAATTCGGATTGCAGAATACAGATAAAATATCCAACCGACATCCCAATTCAACCCAGAATTTCCATTCGGATTTGCGATGAAGACGGATGCACTTTTCGAGCGTGTTTTGATGCGAATGAGGCGCTAATAGCGCGCTATTAGCGAACTGTTAGCAACGAAGCGTAGCAAAAATAGCCGAAAATGCGCCGTCAGCACGCCAATAGCACCGTAGTTGCGCTTCATGGAAAATCTGGGTTCAAACAAAACCACGCAAAATCGATACTTCCGTTGACTATGTGGGTGGCTGTGCCTGCGGCATCTGTGTTCGATCATCCTAGAAACCTTAGTTGGACGGGTTCGAGTGTGCGTTTTTCCGCCTTTCTGGCGAGGGTGAAGCTAGGAATTTGGCAGCATGCTGCTCGCCAGCGCAACGGTCTGTGCTTACAAGCACAGA
>CAYXJI010000346.1:0-276 GCA_964465175.1 uncultured Burkholderiaceae bacterium
TCCGCGTTCTATAAATTTTTCTCGCTATGAAACACCCGTTTTGCCCCCGTGAATGGGTCCGTGAATGCGATGGTTTTTGCGAGTAATTGAAGTGGTTTGCTGAAGTCATCCGATCCGCTCGGTAGGCAAGTGGGGTAAAAATTGTCATTCACGATGCCAGCACCAAGGCTTGCCATGTGAACCCGCAATTGGTGTTTTTTTCCAGTACTTGGGCGTAATTCATACAGACTGTGCGGCCCGCGTCTTTCTACAATGGCGATTTCGGTTTCGGCATTA
>CAYXJI010000346.1:286-4077 GCA_964465175.1 uncultured Burkholderiaceae bacterium
TTAATCGCCTCCGCCGTGCAGGCGACTTCCTGCATCAAAAAGAAGCGCTCGGCCTCTATCATGCGGCTCGCCTTGTGGAGCGGAAAGTTTATCTCCGGCAAATGAGGGGCGACGGCATGATAAATTTTATCGATACGTCGCAGTTGAAATAGCTGCTGGTAAGCACCTCGACTGGCGATGTTTTTTGAAAATAAAATGACCCCGGCGGTTTCGCGATCTAATCGGTGCAAAGGACTCAAAGATGCGTTGCCAGTTGTTTGTTTTAAACGCACCAAAAGCGTTTCACGTAAAAAATCACCACCCGGCGTCACGGCTAAAAAATGTGGCTTATCGACGACCAGCAAATGATCGTCTTGAAATAGGATTTTTTCCTGAAAGGGGATGGATGTTTCCTGAGCGAGCTCACGGTAATAGTAGATGCACATACCGCGTCGCACTTTACTATCGGGATGTAAAATCGCGCCATCTCCAGACCGTACTTCATGTTTCGCGAAGCGCTGCAGCCATCGTGCCGCCTCAATATCGGGAAACTGCTGGCACAAAAAAGCCAGTGCATTGTTCCATTGCCCTTCGGGAAGCCAAATATAACTAGGACTAATTCCATTGATGGTGGGGAGTGGTGGCGTAGTAGGAGCTTGCACGGCAGTGTAAAGGAGGGCGAAAAGGCTGTCATACTAGCATTGGCGCTTTTACTTTTGCACTATTCTCCGATCTGGCACCAAGAAATTTTCACCTCCAAAAAAACTTCACTTAATGATGAATGCACTTCTACCTACCATGCTATCCCGAACGCTACCTAAACTGAGTCAAGCAACTATTGCCTTAACTAGGCAAGTGAGCGTCTGTGATGAAATGGGGCGGGTCTCTATCATATCGATTCCTGCCGAACGGGCGCTGACGATTTATGTGGATAAGCGTGAACTGGTAACTTTGATGACTTTAGGTGGGAATTCCGAGTTGCTCGTACTGGGCTATTTGCGCAACCAACGTTTGATTCATGATGTCACGCACATTGTGTCGGTACAAGTCGATTGGGAGGTGGGCGCGGCGGCGGTGATCAGTCTTAGCGGTGTGGATGAGATCGAAGAGCGCACCGCAAAGAAGATTGTCACAACAGGCTGTGGGCAAGGTACGGTTTTTGGCGAGCTAATGGCCTCTTTGGAAGGAATTCAAATCGCTGAAAGCGCCTGCGTAGCGCAAAGTGTTATTACCCGTATCGTCGAGACTATACGCACCCAGCCCTCGGTTTATAAGCAAGCAGGATCGGTACACGCGTGTGCCTTATTCAGCGCTCAAGGTACATTGCTGCAATTCGTCGAAGATGTGGGGCGACATAATGCGATTGACGCTATCGCCGGAAAAATGTGGCTGGAAGGGGGGCAAGGCGCCGATAAAATCTTATACACGACCGGACGCTTAACTTCAGAAATGGTCATTAAAGGGGCGCAGATGGGAATACCGATTTTACTATCTCGCTCAGGCGCAACGGAAATGGGCTTGCAAGTCGCCCTTCAATTAGGAATCAGTTTATTTTCGCGTTGTTCGGGCAAACATTTTCTGTTGTTGAGTCATCCTCAGCGCTTAGTGCGCGATTTGTTGTATTGAGCTGGAGCGATCGCTTAAGGGAATGAGCTTAAACCCACGTCAAAGTCAGCGATAGCCAAGGCCTCAAACAGGCTAAGCAAAATCATTCTTGGAGATTGTTCTACTTTACGTAATTGGCAAAAATAATGATGTCGATAAAGTAGCGTATTTTTGACTTGAGCTTTGTTTTTTGTGGGCTACTCAATGTAATGATGTTGGAACTGCGCCTATATTCGCGTCTTTGCGATATTAAGTGAAATAGGGATGCCAAATGACTAGGACGGCACAGGCTGAGGACTGGCCTTGGAGTAGCTATCCTTAAGCGAATTTATCGCCCCTATTTCACCTACTGAGTATTGAGCAACTTCTGCTTACACGAGTCGGCAAGTATCTTCAAAGCCGCTAAGGCGGTAAAATAGCGTCTTTGACTTTTTTGCGTTCATTTTCTTGGTAATACTATCGCTAAGAAAATTCGCTTGCACCTATGACCGCTACGCATTTACCTACACCCACCACACCCGTGCGCACTCGATTTGCGCCTAGCCCTACCGGTTATTTACACGTTGGCGGCGCACGTACCGCCTTATTTAGTTGGGCTTTTGCGCGCCACTTTGGCGGCACCTTTGTCTTGCGTATCGAAGATACGGATTTGGAACGCTCGACGCCAGAAGCGGTTCAGGCAATTTTGGATGGTATGAGTTGGCTGGGTTTGCAGCATGACGAAGGCCCTTTTTATCAAATGAAACGCATGGATCGTTATCGTGAAGTGTTGGCGAAGATGTTGGCGGAAGGTACGGCTTATCATTGTTATTGTTCTACAGATGAAGTAGAAGTGATGCGTGAACGCCAGCGCGCGGCAGGCGAAAAGCCACGTTATGACGGCACATGGCGACCTGAGCCAGGTAAGACTTTGCCAGCGATTCCATCGGATCGTAAGCCGGTTATCCGCTTTAAAAATCCTTTGGATGGTGTCGTAAGCTGGGTTGATGTAGTTAAAGGTGAAATCACGATTGCCAATCGTGAATTAGATGATTTGGTGATCGCACGACCCGATGGTACGCCGACTTATAATTTTTGCGTTGCGGTTGACGACAGTGACATGCAAATTACCCACGTGATTCGTGGTGATGATCACGTCAATAACACGCCGCGCCAAATTAATATCTTAAACGCGCTTGGTGCGCCTTTGCCGTTTTACGGACATGTCCCTATGATCCTCGGGACTGACGGCCAAAAACTATCAAAGCGTCGTGATGCGGTGAGTGTCATGGATTATCTCGATAAGGGATTTTTACCCGAGGCTTTGTTAAATTATTTGGCTCGTTTGGGTTGGAGTCATGGCGACGATGAAGTCTTTAGCATGGCGCAAATGATTTCTTGGTTTGATCTCACGCATTTGTCCAGCTCCGCCGCACAATTTAATCCTGAAAAGCTCGCGTGGTTAAATAATTACTACATCAAGGCGGCTGACAATCAGCGTTTGGCGGATTTAATTCGTGGCGAGATGGAAAAATTAGGTGCGCAATTTGATCGTGCGCCTGCATTAGCCGATGTCATTGCTTTACTCAAAGAACGCACGAATACCACTATAGAATTAGCGCAGGCCGCCATGCTGTTCTATCGCCAGCCTGCGCCTGACGCCGCTTTGGTGACGCAGCATATTACGGACGCAATTCGTCCAGCGCTACTAGCGTTCACAACTGCCTGCGCCGAAGTGGAGTGGAGCAAAGCAGCGATTTCCGTCATGATGAAAGAGACCTTGGCAGCACATGGTTTAAAGATGCCACAATTAGCGATGCCATTGCGTTTGCTGTTAACAGGTCAATTGCAAACTCCTTCGATTGATGCAGTGATCGAATTATTTGGCAGAGAAGTTGTCCTGGCTCGGCTTACCAAAGCATGATCAATTCGGTTCAATGTGATAGCGAATAACTCAGTTGCCCAGTAATAAGCGAGTAATGCGCTTTACAAGTAAACGCGAAACTTGCTATACTCCCGTTTCTGTTTTGTGCGGGGGTATAGCTCAGTTGGTAGAGCGCTTGCATGGCATGCAAGAGGTCAGCGGTTCGAACCCGCTTAGCTCCACCAGCCTTCGCACTTATGCGCTACGGCCAACAAGCCGTAGAGCAAGCTCCAGCTTAACACTTGAGCTTATTATCGCTTTAGCCTGCTGGGTTGGCTTAAGACTCGAAACTCGAGTCCAGTAC
>CAYXJI010000347.1:0-602 GCA_964465175.1 uncultured Burkholderiaceae bacterium
ACCATTTTTTTCTGAGGTGGAAATGAGAATGTTTGCACCACAAGCTGTGCAGGGAATACGGTCTGGCATAGAATCGACTTTTAACGCTGGACTGATTTGTTATAAGGCTATGCACCAAGTAGCTCAGCTTCGAGATTTGGTAGATTGAAAACACGCACCTCATAGGGGAATTTAACGGAAGAGAACGAACGATCAATTTCCACTTTGAGCTCTTGAAGTTCGTTACCGGCTAAATCCGTAGCAATAGCTAGAATTACAGTCATTGGCTCGCCAACATCACTCGGAAGCTCTTGCAGTGTTCTTTGAATCTTTACCAATGACGAACGAACATTTTTTAGTGACTGGCCATCCTTGAGGTACTTCACCTCTACCGCAAATATCTTTTTTCCCTTCTTGGCAATTGCGTCAAATAAGAATTGTGATCTGCCTGAGCGAAGCATCACTTCTTTATCTACTTCATCGAACTCTTGGGACAATTTTGTAATGACCAACTCTTCAGCCAAGTAATGAGTTGAGGCGGAATTCCTACGAATTACATCTCGATACTTAAGACCTGTTTTCTGGCCGATTTCTTCCTCAGGTTTTTGCGGAAGTTCTTCGGT
>CAYXJI010000347.1:612-4068 GCA_964465175.1 uncultured Burkholderiaceae bacterium
CAATTTCCGCATTCAATTTTAAAATCCTCTCTTCGGCAGTGGGTTTCCCAAAAAGCTTGAGGAAGTTGTCTTCATCCTTGAAGTCTGATGGTGCGTATAGAACCTTATAGTTGAAATTAAGCGTAAGGAAGAAAAGCAGAATCAGCAGGATTGGAAACGCCATTAGAAACCAGACGTACAGTGATTGACTATCCTCTTTAAGGAAAGGCAGAACCACAGTACCACTTACTTCAGCGAGACCAGCAAATATAGCAATGATGGTCAGAGGATTACTGATCTTTTTTATTGATTCAAGCATTTTAGTTCCCGTAAGACTTCAAGCCTTATAACGCCGAGATGACGAGATCGCCACGACGGTCAAAAATTTATGCGAAATATTCATTGGCGATTCTCTGTCGATTGACCTGTTAGACCGCATCACGCCGCCAGACCTTCTATTAAAGGAACTCGATATCCTGGATCTTTTTCGTTCCAGAAGACGAATCCATTCACGAAGTCCACGTTGAAGTATGACTCGTTGTACTCTTCAGCGTCACCGTCTCTACCGAATAGTTTCAATTTAACAGGCTCACGTTCTACGTCCACTGCATTCTGATGCAACGCAATCGCAGTAAAACCTTCTGAATTGCACATGCGAAGAGGCATATTGCGGAGTCCGTAGAGTTTTGCCAGCGTCATCAATAAACGATCACTTTCGTCCCCGCTACGTCCGATCACTATCCCATTGGCGTAAACGCGGTCGGAAATCAACTCCGCTTTATCGCTTAAGCTCGCTTGAATTCCTCGTATCATCCGTACAGTACAGCCAACAGATTCACCGTCGTGGATAGCTTCAATGCGGAAGACGAAGTACTCCTGTTCCCGCTTCAAATCGAGAATTTTAAACACACAATCAACGAAACCCTCCTCGCTGAGCTGATCAAGCAATGGTCGCCCTCCAACATCTAATTTGAGTTCCATGGAGCCTCTCTATGCGGTCTAACGCGATTTAATTTGACAAGTTGAAAAGATAACCGACTATCAAAAACCTGGCAATTTGTTTCTACCCTCTGAAAACCCGCATCAACCTTAGATGCATTTGCTTATGCCCTGTAAACGCTGGGTTTAAACAAACCGACAAAAAGTGCAGACGACATTTTTGAAAGTGGCGTACGCAAACGATACATTTCAGCAGACAGTGGCACGCTTCATCAACATAAACAAAAACGCACGCCTTCTGTTCAACTTTTTTATTGCTGCTCACCAGGGAATAGACGGGTAATGCGTGACACGACAGTGCTCACCGCTTCTCTTCCATCAAGCCAACTAAGTTTCCATCCAGATCACGCACAAATCCTATCCATAGCGCGTGATCGGGCATTTGTGCCGCTAGTTGCGGTGGGCGCTCTACTTGAGCACCGCGTTCGACGATAGCTGCGAAGACATTTTCTATCTCGTTCACTTTGAAATACAAAACGGAATTAGCGCCAACAGCACCGGCGCCTTGTGGTGTGCTGAGCATAATTCGCACCGAGCCTGCTCGCAGAAATGCTAAGGTAGGTGCCGGGCTGAACAAAAATTCTAGACCAAGCACGTCACGGTAAAACACTAAGGCCTGCGAAACATCACTGACCGTGATGGCGATCTGGCCGATGTCGGATACTTTATGTTCCATCGCTCTCTCCTCTCATTTTATTCGGTTTGTTTGATTTGCTTAGTGTGCTTAGTTTGCTTAGTCTGACCATTTAGCTTGCACGTGTACGCAAGCGATAATACAAAGTTCGCCACATCGCCACTGTAATCACCAGCGTTAAAGCCATCCACAGCGCCGCAATCGCATAGAAAACCGGATCGATATCTGGGCTTGCTGGCGTCTTGCAATGATGTGGTTTGCGTAGGCTACAACGCAATTGCACAGTTTGATTGGCGGGCGGGATTTCATCTGCGACCATCGCATTTTCCAGCTTTAAAATTTGCCCATCTGATAAGCGAAAGCTTGGGTAGAAGCGTGGTCTGCGTGATGAGGGATGTCCGGAGCCTGCATCTATCAAGATTGCATCGACCGTCTTTACACGCCCAAAAACATAGTCCGCGTCATTTTGCCAAAAGGCAGCAGCGATCATTAAACAACCCAGCAAAAAAGGGATCGGGCACAATAGCAAAACAAGCGAGCTAGTACGTTTTTGGTTGGTTTGATGATCGCGCATGGCTCATCCTAACAAATTCGATTTACGCAAATGCCAAAACCAAACTACCACCAACAGCCACCGCTTGCCACTGTGTACTCAATTCCAATAATCTAGCACGCACCGCCTCGATATCATCCACCTGCAATTCCAAAGGCGCACATTGCCGCGCATGACAGGTGACCTGATAGAGGTCTAACATATCTGCCGGAGCGCTAGACCAGCCGGACCAGCCGTCGGCCTGAAACACCTCAACTAAGCGCTCGACGCCATCGCTTTCTTCGTCAGCCGCCATTTGAAATGAAGCCGCCTCACCATGCAAGATGCGGTCAACAAAACCGCGTTTATGCAACGTATTTTCGACACCATAATGCACCATATCATGCGGAATGATGCCTTGTTTAGGACAGTCAATACGCTCAACAGTCACGCCATCACGCACCACATCCATCAGATCGTGTTTGCCAACGCCTTTAGTAAAAATTACTTGTTTCATATCTCGATATCAATACTCGCTTAAACTAAAAAAACACTCGGAATTTTTTTATTCCATATCATCGAATGCCTTATTTTTCACCGCATCCCGCTGCCGCCGTTGTGAACGCAAACGTGCGGCGGTGCCAGCGCGATAGGGATCAACATGAAAAGGAAAATTTTGTTGCGCCATAAAACCTTCTGGCATGTAATCCCCGAACACCCCATAGTTTTTAGGGAAACCAGTCTGCCCCTTGATTGCCGTCCCAAAGACATGATCGAGCAATGAGAAATGCGCTGCATAGTTTTTATCGATGGCAATCTCATCCGATGAATGATGCCAGTGGTGAAAATCTGGGGTCACGATCACATACTTCAAAGGCCCCCAATTGAGATGCACATTCGCGTGATTGAACACGGCTTGAAAGCCGACCACAATGATATACGCATCCATCACGGTTTTTTCAAAACCCAGCACATACAAACTCCCCAAGACCAAGACGCGGGTGGCGATCAGTTCCAATATATGCATGCGTGAACCTGCCAGCCAATCCATGGTTTTGGTGCTGTGATGAACCGCATGGAAACGCCACAAAAATGGCACTTCGTGATACGCCCTATGGGTCCAATATTGCGCTAAATCGGCGACAAAAATACACAAAATCAGCTGGAATACAAACGGGATTGCTTGGACTAATTCTTGCAGCGCGGGAATCGCGATCCAGCCAAAAATTCTGTGTATCAAAAAGTTGACCGTCAACAGCGCTAAGCCAATGATGAAGTGATTCACCGCGAAATGCACCAAATCGGTCTGCCA
>CAYXJI010000348.1:0-4062 GCA_964465175.1 uncultured Burkholderiaceae bacterium
AATACCTTCACACCGTTACAGATGGCACACGCAACGGCCAATCTGGTGAATAACGGCGTGGTAATGAAGCCGCATCTGGTCAAAATGGTAGAAGACCCACAAACCCGCGCACGCACTCTGACGGTGCCAAAAGAAAGTTATCGTATTCCGCTCAAACAAGAGAACATTGATTTCATTAAGAATGCGATGGCGGGTGTAGTCCGGGAGGGAACAGGTTCTAAAGTTTTTGCAGGAGCACCTTATCAATCCGGCGGAAAAACGGGAACTGCGCAAGTGGTTTCGATGAAAAGCATGGCACCAAGAATGCTATTTTGCGGCATCGTGATCACTCTTGGTACACCGCTTTTGCCCCTCTCGATAATCCCAAAATCGCGATTGCGATTATTGTAGAAAATGGCGGGTATGGCTCCGAAGCGGCCGCGCCTATCGTGCGCCGTGCCTTTGATTATTACTTGTTAGGCAAACGACCCGCCGATAAATCACCCGTGCCTATGCCTGCCGTGACTGCTGACGATACGCCAAGCGGCGAGGAAGACGTTGAACACAATCATGGCGATGCGACAGCGAACACGAGTGGCGTGACAGCGGCCGAGCCACCAAAGTCGCCTGCACCTATACCTAAGCCCGAAGCACCCAGAACGCTGCCAGCAATCCTTGATAAGAGTGAGGCTGCAAAGCAGGCGGTGAAAGCACCGGCAGGCACCGACAAGAAACCCGTGGAGGTGAAAAAATAATATGGATAATAAAGCCGTTTATTGGCAACGCATTCGTGCTTACTTCACTGTATTCGATGCGGCCTTATCGATCATTATTTTTCTGATCGTGGCAACCGGGATCGTCACGATGTATTCGGCCGGTATGGATTTTCCGGGACGTCTAGAAATCCATATGCGTAACATCATCGTCGCATTCTTTGTGATGTGGTTTGTAGCGAATATTCCACCGCAAACTTTGATGCGTTTTGCGATCCCCTTGTACACCTTTGGCGTCGCCTTGTTGATTGCCGTGGCCGCATTTGGCTTGGTCAAGAAGGGTGCACGGCGTTGGTTGAATGTGGGTATTGTGATTCAGCCTTCAGAAATTTTAAAGATTGCGGTGCCGCTGATGTTGGCATGGTATTTTCAAAAACGCGAAGGTTCCTTACGCTGGCGTGATTTTTTAATCGCGGCGGTGATTTTGGGAATCCCAACTGCATTTATCGCTAAACAGCCTGATTTGGGTACGACGCTATTGGTCGGTACTATAGGCTTTTCCGTGATCTTTTTTGCGGGGCTATCGTGGCGCTTTTTAATTAGTCTGATGGTGGCGGCGGCTATTTTGATTCCGACGGTGATATGGCCGTATCTCTTACATGATTATCAGCGTGATCGTGTCATGGTCATGCTAGACCCTAGCAAAGATGCGTTGGGTAAAGGCTTTCACATTATTCAATCTATTATTGCGGTGGGATCGGGCGGGGTAAGCGGTAAGGGCTGGACCAATGGGACGCAATCGCATTTGGAATTTATTCCTGAACACACCACGGATTTTATTTCTGCTGTGTACTTAGAGGAATTTGGCCTCATGGGTAGTCTGTTTTTGGTCGGCTTGTACTTTCTCTTGGTGGTACGCGGTCTCATGATCGCTGCCAATGCGCCGACTTTATTTTCACGCTTGATGGCGGGTGCAGTGACCACCGCGTTTTTCATCTACTCTTTCGTTAACTTGGGCATGGTGGTCGGCATTTTACCGGTGGTGGGTGTGCCTTTGCCCTTCGTGAGTTTTGGTGGTACGGCCATGATGACCCTAGGCATGGGCTTGGGGATTTTGATGAGTGTGCAGCATCATCGTAAATTGATGAAATCCTGATGAAGTGGTGTTTTGTGAAATCAAAAAAACTGGCGTATGCCGGCCTAGGCTTATGTTTGGCATGGCTATTGAGTGCCTGCGGCAGTGCGCCAATGGCGCCAGCAAAATCAGAGCAGGCAAAAAGTACCCCTAAACCGACTACCAACGCCGCATCCGTAAAGACGGTCAACCATGTTGCTAGCTCACCTGCGTTACCGAAGGCGAATTCGGGGCGTGGTGGCTATTATCAAGATGATGGTCCTGGCGATGCCATCCCCGCCGATTTGGAGTCGACCGTCGATCCTATTCCGGTGGTAGTGGCTTATTCACGTACCGGCAATAAGCCTTATGCCGTGTTCGGCAAAACCTACACGCCGATTGTCGATACGATCACGCCATTCAAACAACGCGGGATTGCGAGCTGGTATGGCAAAAAATTTCATGGAAAGCGTACCTCTTCAGGTGAACCTTATGATATGTACCAGATCACTGCGGCACATCCGATTTTGCCGATACCTTCTTACGCTCGTGTCACGAATTTGAGCAATGGTAAACAAATTATCGTCAGAATCAATGACCGCGGACCATTTCATTCTAGTCGTATCATGGACTTGTCTTACACCGCCGCGTTGAAGCTCGGCTATTTAGGTAAAGGCAGTAGTGAAGTCGAGCTGGAGCGACTGCTACCAGAAGATATCGCCAAAATGGCGGAGAATAGAGCGAATCAAATTGCTGTCACGCCTGTGTCGACGGCAGATAGCAAAGCTGCCGTCGAAAAAGAACGACCCGCACTCGACAATTTGATCGCCGCGCAGGAGCGTAAATTGCAAGCTGACACCGCTGCGACTAATCAAGCCTATCCAGCAGCAAGTAGTGCTCCTGTTGTCGGCGCTGTCCCCTCCAACACAATGAACGCCAATCCAGCACTTACTGAAAGTGGTGGTAGCGCTTTTTATTTGCAGTTCGCCGCGTTCGCGATTCGTGCCAATGCAGATGCCAGTATGCGGCAGTTGCAACAGCAGTTACAACATCAATTAAAACAGCCATCGCCCGATCAATCTGCGGCACGTGATTGGCAATTTGAAATCGTACAGCAAGGTAGTCTCTATCGTCTGCAAGGCGGCCCATTTGCGACACGCGAGGCGGCCACACTAGCCGCACAACAATTGGCCTTGGGTGGTGCGAAGCCGATAATCATTAGTCGCTGATATTAGTCGCTGATATGAGATGCTAATTGTAGGCTGTCACATTTGCATGACTACTGTGATTCGATGTCCTGTGGGTTTTTCATGGCCAGCGCCATTTGATACAAAGCGTTTTTCTTTTGCCCTGTAATTTGTGCGGCGAGTGCGGCTGCTTGCTTGACAGAGAGTTCTTCTAGCAAGATCGTTAATACGCGTTTGGCTTCCACATCGTCGCCATCGGCATCTGTTTGGGCTCCTTCTACCAGCACCACGTACTCACCTTTTTCTCGGTGTCCGTCTTGCGCTAACCAGCCCGCTGCTTCACCTAAAGTACAGCGGTGCACTTCTTCAAATAATTTGGTCAACTCGCGCGCAAACACGACTCTGCGTTGGGTACCAAAGACCTTGCACAACGCCGCCGTGCTCTCCAAGATGCGATGCGGTGCTTCGTAGAAAATCATGCTGGCTGGGATAGTCAAAAGGCTTTGCAGTATCTGCTCGCGTTGTCCCGCTTTGCTCGGTAAAAAGCCGACAAAATAAAACTGATCATTAATTAAACCGCTGACGGATAAGGCGCTGATGGCGGCGGAGGCGCCAGGCAGAGGAATCACCCGCAACCCAGCGGCACGCACGGCATCAACAATAATCGCCCCCGGATCAGAAACAGCAGGAGTTCCGGCGTCCGAGACCAACGCAATTCTTTCGCCCGCTTGCAGTCGGGCGATAATTTTTTCCGCAACCTCATGTTCATTATGCTGATGCGCTGCGATTAAGCTTTTGTGCAAGCCATAGCGCGTCATCAGTTGTGCGGTATTGCGTGTATCTTCGCAAGCGACCGCGTCCGCTATCGCCAATACGTGTAGCGCGCGCAAAGAGATATCTGCACTATTACCGATAGGCGTTGCCACCACATACAGACTGGCGGTAGGATAACTCTGCTGCGCGACCGCTTCGAGTAGGGCAGTAGGTTGCGAGAGTGTGGGATTGTCGGATGGCATAATATGTAGGCTAAATGGTCGAAATAACTATTTTAAGGGCATTGTACGCTATG
>CAYXJI010000349.1:0-4017 GCA_964465175.1 uncultured Burkholderiaceae bacterium
TTGCAAAACATTGTTAATACAACCACTCAACTGGCTAAATTTATTGATCATATTGATTTACTCGGTTCTTCAATGCAGTGACGATTTGATTGGTCACGGTACCACTACTTTCGGTATTGCGTATCTGCACCGGATACCAACTTAGGCTAGGTGCGAGCCAGATGTCGAGACGCGAATTATAAGCGCCAGGACGTGGTGCGCGAACGATATGGATAGTGCTTAATTTGTTCTGTCCTAGCACCAGTTGACTATCAATTTCCTCATGCGCGACGACTTGAAACATAAAATCGTTAGCATCGCGTCCTTCGGCAACCTGAATCGAAAATTCCCGACCCAGTGCGAATTGTGCGGGATCGCCGTTGCCCATTGCGGCCAATTGCAATAACAAACTTGCGGCATCCTGTGCACCTTCGCGCATCGTGATGGTCTTGTTACTCGCCGAAAAAGTAATGGCCTTCTCCATATAATTAAAATGTATTGCGGTAGCGGCTTTGGTTTTTCTTTCGTCTATGCTGGTGCTGGGCATTAATCCAAACGGGCCAATTTCGCCATCGCTGCTGAGTGTGTATAAATTCAAAGTGGTGATGACTAAGTTGACGCCGACTTCTAGCTTGAGGTTGTAACGATCGTTATGGATCTGCCACGATAGCGTAGCAACGCCTCTGGTCGGCGTATCGTTGACCTTGGTGTGTGTGACAGCCAGCGTCAATTCGACAGAATTAGGAATGCGCACGATGACGTCGCGGCGGGTTTCCTCTGTGGCAGATGGGCTGCTCGCAGAGCTAATTTCTTGCCCAGGTAGTGGATCAAATTTCGGCTCATCAAGTGTCAGCGCTTGTGTGACAATAGGGTCTGGTGACCATGGCTGGGTTTTGGTTTTTGGTGTGGCGCGAACCATACTCTTTGGCGCCGCCTTTGTTGTCACATTCGTTGCTACTTTCTGGGCTGGCGCTACCGTTTTTTGTGCAGCTTTTGGTGCATGCTGCTGCTCGGCAATGGGGCGTAGATGGACTCGTATGGAAGGCTTGCTTTTCTGATGCGGCTGCGGCGTCCAGACTTGCCAGATCGCAGATTTGAAAAAGAAGCTATGCAGTAAGACCGTTGCCAACAAGAAAACGATAGTTTTACGCGAGATTGCGTGCTTTAATTGTTGAAATAGAAAAAATATTTTTGCCATAACATCAGTGTAATCGTTCTGGCGTATTCTTGCGACCATTGCCACCTAGCGTGCAGCAGTGATTTCTTGTTAACTTGGTGCCAATAAGGGCCACAATAGGAGGAAGTAAATGCAAAATCCATTTCAGCATATGAACTCGGGCAACATGGACGGAATGAACGATCCTTTGGGATTTGTGAAAAAATTATGGGGCGATATGCAGCTACCCGGCATGGTCACCCCGACCTTGTCTGTGGATGAATTGGATAAGCAAATCAAGGATTTAAAAACAGTTGAGTCGTGGCTAACTGTGAATATGAATTTATTAAAGGGCACGATACAAGCGCTAGAAGTACAGCGCGCTACGATTGCGGCACTAAAAACGATGGGCGAGAGTTTTGCGCAAGCGGCGGGCGCGACGCGAGAGCCTCAAAATTCCAGCACAGCCGATCCCGCTAGTTTTTCTTCCCGCTGGCCAATGCCTGATGCGACTAAAGGCGCGGCTGTGCCGCCTAAACAAACCGTTGCTGAGCCTGTCGTCGAAGATGAAATGGAAGAGGAGGCATCGGATATTGAAATGCCTATCGACGCTTCGTCGCCTGCAGGCGTAGAAAAAAATAGTGTGGAAAAAAACAGCGCCGCCACGCAGGCAGAGGCAGGTGGATTTAGTAATCCTGCTGGCTGGTGGACTGTACTGCAAGACCAATTTAAGCAGGCCTTGAGTCAGGCGATGATTGACGAGGTGCCTGCAAGCGCCAAGCCTGCTAGCGGACGCGCTCCAGCAGCGACCCCAACTAAGCCCAAATCAAAAAAAGTGGCCAGCACAAGGCCTCAATCTGGCGCTGCGCCGAGCGCGGCTAAGAAAAAATCCAGCCCTGTCAGCCGAGCCACGAAAGTTACCTTAAAAGTAGGGGCTGCCGCAAAGCCAAAAGCAAGGACTCCAAAAGCAGCCAACTCAAAAGTGAAGTAAACAATGCGGCGTGCAAGCTGCTTTATTTGCCAAGTGCCTTTTCGATCTCCGCAACTAAGTCTTTGTTCTCGGGTGTGGTAGTACTCGCGTAGGAGGCGAGTACTTTTCCATTGCGGTCGATTAAGTATTTATAGAAATTCCATTTTGGTGTAGTACCGCTAGCTTTAATTAACTGTGCGTAAAACGGATTGACATCGCTGCCTCGTACCGATGATTTGGCAAACATGGGAAATTTGACGCCATAGGTATTGAAGCAAAAATCGGCGATTTCCTTGCTGCTTCCCGGCTCTTGTTTGCCGAAGTCATTTGATGGAAAGCCTAATACGACGAAACCGCGTTCGGCATACTTTGCATACAGCGCCTCTAAACCTTCGTATTGCTTGGTAAAGCCGCAATAGCTAGCGGTATTCACCACCAAAGTCACTTTGCCTTTGTATTGGCATAAATTTTGTGGCGCCTCGTCCTGCAGGCGATTAAAACTATGCTTCAAAATATCGGGGCATGCGGTTTCTTGGGCTGAGACTTGACCCGGATTGAACAGTGCGAGTGTGCATAGGATGAGCGACATGCGAACTAACTGGGGGAAAAATGACATGACTAGCCTCAGAAGGAAGAATAAATAAGAAATTCATCTTAACGTAATTTGCGGTTTAATGCTCCGCACGTTACAGTGCTCACTCTCTTGAATATCCTAAGGCTCGGATTTGTATTACATGTCCAGCGCGCTTTTGAAAACTAAACGATATGCTAACTTTTGAAAATAAGATGTGTACCCATGAGGATGTGGCTAAGCAATTACTCTCCTTGCCGCATCCGGTGGTCATGACGAATGGTGTGTTTGATCTTTTACACCGTGGTCATGTCACTTATTTGGCACAGGCGAAAGCTTTGGGGGCATCCTTAGTCGTGGCGGTGAATACTGACGCATCCGTGCGGCGTTTGGGAAAAGGTGATGACCGACCGATCAATACTTGTGCTGATCGTATGGCGGTCTTAGCGGCACTTGAGGCGGTAGATTTGGTGCTGGCTTTTGACGAAGATACAGCATTGCAAGCCGTTCATTTGGTGCGGCCAGATATTTACGTCAAAGGCGGCGATTATGATATGCATGCCATACCAGAAGGACAGGCTGTATTAGCGTATGGCGGACAAGTACGGGCGATAGATTTTGAACATGATCGCTCTACGACCAAGACTTTGCAAAAACTACGTCAAACAAAGTCTTGATGAGAGGAAATTTCGATTTAATAATGAAAAATCTGGGTTTAATTGCCACCCAAAAAATCATTTTGGCGCCAGGCTTCATAGACCACAATCGCGACGGTATTGGAGAGATTTAAACTGCGATTGTCGGGGCGCATCGGAAGTCGTATGCGTTGCTGTGGCGGGAAAGATTCGCGCAAGCTTGCGGCCAAACCTCGTGTCTCTGCGCCAAATACGAAATAATCACCCACTACAAATTTTGTAGACGTGAAATTGGATGAACCATGCGTGGTGAGTGCGAACATGCGATCTTGTGCCGGCTGTTCGGCTTCTAAAAACGCTTCCCAATTTTTATGCACTTTCATGCGTGCATACTCGTGATAATCGAGACCAGCGCGTTTAAGTTTGCTGTCTTCTAACGGGAATCCCAATGGCTCAATCAAATGCAGTTGCACGCCAGTGTTCGCACATAAACGAATAATATTGCCAGTATTGGGGGGGATTTCTGGCTCGACTAAAACGACGTTAAACATGATTTTGCATCCTTCTTCATCTTAGATGATCTTAATTTATCTTGTGCTGGGCGCGGAATCATAGCGCAACTTGGGATCGACGTGCAGGCATAGTCTTGTCTTTAGGGAAACGCAGATTTATTCCTAAATCTTGCGAACGATACTCGAACGCAAAA
>CAYXJI010000350.1:0-3631 GCA_964465175.1 uncultured Burkholderiaceae bacterium
CGGTTCGATTCAGACAGGACCATCGCGCGACTGGTTGACGCCCGAGTACACCGTTGGTACGCGAACCCGCAGTAAGATTCGTGCATGGTTTAACGCCATTGATCAGGAAATGACCTTGTCCAACGGGCGAGGCATGATAGAAAAAACCTTGCAGCGCGAAGGCAAGACCTCGGTTAATTTGGAAGAGTTAGCGCGTAAGCTTAGTTTCGCCAGCCTCGATGATTTGTTCCTGTCCGTGGGCAAGGAAGAGTTTAGCTTGCGGCAAGTGGAAAACGCATTGCGGGATAATCCTGAGCCTGAAGAGGCGCCAGCGCTTTTCGTCGCGAATAAGAGTCGCGCCTCAAGTGTGGAGCAAGGTGCTAAATCGGGTGTCTTGGTGGTCGGTACAGATGGTCTGATGACGCAACTAGCACGCTGTTGCAAGCCAGCGCCGCCGGATGATATTGTTGGTTTTGTTACGCGTGGTAAAGGCGTGTCTATTCATCGATTGACTTGCAAAAACTTTGCTGAAATGCGCAATAAGGCCCCTGAGCGCGTGATTCAAACGACTTGGGGTGACGGTGGTAAAGACAGTCTATATCCCGTTGATATCTTTGTGATGGCGCAAGATAGGCAAGGCTTGTTGCGTGATATTTCGGAAGTGTTTTCGCGAGAAAAAATCAATGTGATTGGCGTGAATACGCAAAGTGCAAAAGGCCAGGCCAAGATGTCATTTACAGTAGAAATTAACGGCACGACGCAATTGCAAAAAGCGCTAAAGGTGATACACGAGGTGCTTGGCGTGCAGGAAGTTCGGCGCGGATAAGCTTGGGTGCTTGGTGTGTACTTAATTAGTGCTGATTAGTGCTGATCAGTGCATCCGAGTTGCTCGAACTCGTCATCACGTAAAATTTCTGCTTGTAAGGTAATGTGATCGATGCCATGTTTTTCCAGCAGCATTTTTTTTATGCTTTCCAAAATGCGTGGCCATGCACTGAGATCGTCAATTTCTAAGTGGCCGATTAAGGCAGCTTGACCGGGTGACATATCCCAAACATGTAAGTCATGCACGGATACTACGCCTGGCGTTGCTTCTAAGTCGTCACCAATTTGCATATAGTTAATTTGATGTGGCACACCTTTCATTAAAAAATGGAAGGATTCCGTGAGTACGCTGATGGTCGATTTCAAAATCAGTACGGAAACGAAAATCGATAAAATCGGATCGATAGGCATCCAGCCTGTGTAATAAATAATTGCGCCAGAAACGATGGCTGCGACCGAGCCTAAAAGATCTCCCATCACATGAATTAAGGCGGCACGCGTATTCATGCTCTCTTTGTCGTGCGATAAAACCCAGGCGACAATAATATTAATTGTTAGACCGATCGTGGCGACGATCATGACGGTGCCACCTTGGACTTTTTCGGGTGTTGCCAGTCTTTGCAATGCCTCAAAACTGATCCAAGCGATAACGCCCAGCATGATCAATCCATTGACAAAAGCGGCCAGTGCTTCAGAGCGCCCAAAACCAAATGTGTGCTTAGCAGTCGGAGGGCGCTTTGCAATGAGTTGTGCCAAGAGCGCGAGCCCGAGTGCAGCGGAGTCCGTTACCATATGACCTGCATCCGAGATCAATGCTAAAGAGTTAGATAAGAACCCAAAGACGACCTCGACACCCGCAAAGAATAAAGTCAGACCCAAAGCCCAGGCTAATATTGATTGACTGCGATCCGCAAAAAAATGCTGGTGCGTGGCGTCGCCATGGCGGTGCGCGTGAAGGTGTGCGCTTTTTTCCGGTTTTGGGTGGGTATGCGAATCGTGTGGCATAGGTGATTATGATCGTAAAATGAGTATCGTATTGTAAGTGATTTAGGTGAGCGTGGTCGCTGTCATTGATTAGGAAAGTGTTTGGCGAAAAGTCTGATGCGAAACACATTTATTTCCAAGCCCGTGGCCAGCGCTACAGCAAATTTTTACGAAATTACTAAAAAGCACTTTACGGTTGTCGTGATGTTTGCTATAGTCTCGGCTCTTCGGGCGGTTAGTTCAGCTGGTTAGAATACTTGGTCGACATCCAAGGGGTCGCAGATTCGAATTCTGCACCGCCCACCAGAATTTAGTAAAAACAAGTAGTACTTTGTAAGAGCGAGAAAGGCATCATGGTTATGACACCGCGAACTACGATCACATTCCTTTGTGAGCGACGCTAGTCGAGGTGTTTTTTCGTCTTCAGGTATGAATGAAAAACGCGGCTAGTCCGCGTTTTTTTTCGTCTAAAGATTTGTTCCAATTTTAAACTAGTAATTTTTTGGCTTAGGCCCGTATGGAGATGAATATGATTTCAATTCGATTGCCCGATGGTTCGCAACGACAATTCGAGTCCGCTGTCACGGTGGCGCAAGTTGCGGCTAGTATCGGTGCGGGTTTGGCGAAGGCCGCTCTGGCAGGCAAAGTGAATGGTAAGTTGGTCGATACTTCGCACTTGATTGAAGCAGATGCTGACTTGGCGATTGTGACTGATAAAGATGCTGATGGCTTGGAAGTTATTCGCCATTCGACCGCGCACTTATTAGCGTATGCAGTCAAAGAATTGTTCCCTGAGGCGCAAGTGACTATCGGTCCTGTGATCGAAAATGGTTTCTACTACGATTTCTCTTATAAGCGCCCATTTACGCCGGATGATCTGGTTGCGATTGAAAAGAAAATGACGGAGTTAGCGAAGAAAGATGAGCCAGTCACACGCAAAGTGTTGCCGCGTGATGAGGCGGTTGCTTACTTCAAATCCATAGGTGAAGCCTACAAAGCTGAAATCATAGAATCGATTCCTGCCGATCAGGATGTGTCTTTGTACACTGAGGGTAGTTTTACTGATTTGTGTCGCGGTCCGCATGTGCCATCAACGGGCAAGCTCAAAGTATTTAAGCTGATGAAATTGGCGGGTGCCTACTGGCGTGGTGATTCTAAAAACGAAATGCTGCAACGTGTATACGGTACGGCATTTGCGAAAAAAGAAGATCAAGAACAGTATCTGCATATGCTGGAAGAAGCAGAGAAGCGTGATCATCGTAAATTGGGTAAATCTTTAGATTTGTTCCACTTTCAAGACGAGGCGCCAGGTTTGGTGTTTTGGCACGCAAAAGGCTGGACGATCTGGCAACAAGTTGAGCAATACATGCGTAAGGTCTATCAAAATTGTGGCTATCAAGAAGTCAAGGGGCCACAGATTCTAGATAGTAGCTTGTGGGGTAAAACTGGGCATTGGGATAACTACAAAGAAAATATGTTTGTCACGGAGTCGGAAAACCGTGCTTATGCTTTAAAGCCGATGAATTGTCCCGGTCATGTGCAAATTTTTAATTCTGGCATGAAGAGCTATCGAGATTTGCCTTTGCGTTTTGGTGAGTTTGGTCAGTGTCATCGTAATGAACCGTCAGGTGCATTGCACGGCATTATGCGTGTGCGTGGATTTACACAAGATGATGGACATATTTTCTGTACTGAAGATCAAATTCAAGATGAGGTCATGTCCTTCCATCCACAGGCGATGAAAGTGTATGACGATTTTGGCTTTGAAAATATTCAAATTAAGTTGGCTTTGCGGCCAGATAATCGTATTGGGACTGACGAAATTTGGGATAAGGCTGAGGCC
>CAYXJI010000350.1:3641-4008 GCA_964465175.1 uncultured Burkholderiaceae bacterium
GCGTACGGCTTTGCGCTCCTGTGGTGTGACTTGGGAAGAGTTGCCAGGTGAGGGGGCTTTTTACGGTCCTAAGATTGAGTATCATTTGAAGGATAGTTTGGGGCGTCCGTGGCAGGTCGGTACTATGCAAGTCGATTTTTTCATGCCAGATCGTTTGGGGGCGGAATACGTCGCAGATGATAATTCACGCAAAGTACCTGTGATGTTGCATCGCGCGATTGTTGGTTCGATGGAAAGATTTATTGGTATTTTGATCGAAAATCATGCGGGTGCCTTACCAACTTGGTTGGCACCTGTGCAAGTTGCGGTCTTGAATATTTCTGAATCTCAAGCAGAATATGCCAAATCTGTGGCAGAAAACCTGAAA
>CAYXJI010000351.1:0-3989 GCA_964465175.1 uncultured Burkholderiaceae bacterium
TTATCCGACCCTGACTTTCTGATCTTGTAATCGGACAAGCGGTTTTTTTCTGCTAGTGTATTTTGCCAGTCCTCAAATTCTGTACTGAGTAAAATGATTAGTTCACTGGGTTTGTTTTTGCCAAAGTTGGCTATCCTTTCGATATTGCTCGGTAGAGTTTTGGCGTAGTCGCCTTCCGCTTCTATTTTGAAGTTATAGGTATAGCGCTGCAACCAAGACAGCGTGATGGGGCCGACAATGCCATCGTTCAGTGGATGATGTTTCAAGGAGTAGTCATACTTCCATTCTGGAATGTCTTGATAGATCAGTTCCAATTGCTTTTGCATATTCAGTACCACGGCTTTGCTGAGACCTGAGTACTGTTCTTGTTTGATATTGCGGTTATAGCCCAATAGGGTGAAAGACTTCGGACCGGTGCGGGATTTGGCTTGGGTTTCAAACGATTCTTTAGCGTGGACTTTTTGTTGGCGATTGACTTCTATTGCATTCGCTGCTTGGACCTCTATCATCGTTTTTTTCGCCTGTGCTGCCGTATCTGTATTGGTAGTGGCATTTGTGCTCGACTCCGCAACAGCGGGTACAGCTTGCGTGCTATTTTGTGCCGGCGCTAGAGATGCCACTGCGCACGTTAGTAGCGCTATGTAGTGCCCGATGCGGCGCAACTTACCTAGTGGTAGTTTGTTGGGGACGGATTTATTTTTCTCGAATAAATTTTTCACAATGTTTTCCCATCCTTGAATAGTTCTCTGCTGATCCCGGCCACTAAATCTTCTTGAAGTACAAATTCGCGTCGGTGCCTAACTGCGCGTATTGCCGCATAGCGAGCCACGTTCAATAACGCACCGCCAGCGAGTTCATAGCGTTCAGCTAACTTCGCAAAATTCACATCACTACCTAGTCGTTCATGTTTGCCAAACAAGCCCTGCCATAGGCGCTGTCTTTGCGCATAATCTGGCATGGCAAAATAGACCTCACTTTGAAAACGACGCGCGAAAGCGGCATCGATATTGGCTTTTAAATTAGTCGCCAAAATCACCACGCCAGGGAAATCTTCCAGTCTTTGTAATAGATAGGAAATTTCTTGATTGGCATGGCGGTCATTGGAACTGCTAGCCAGAGTACGTTTGCTAAAGAGTGAATCCGCTTCGTCGAAAAACAATATCCATTGCTTATTCTCAGCTTGGTCAAAAACATTGGCTAGATTTTTTTCGGTTTCTCCTATGTATTTAGATACCACCATAGAGAGATCGATACGATACACATCGCGTCCCACGCTGGCCCCGATTAAGGAGGCGGTGAGTGTTTTTCCGGTTCCTGGTGGACCGTAAAATAAGCTGCGATAGCCAGGCTTTACCGCTTTTTCTAATCCCCAGTCCTGCAATATTTGATCTGGTTGACGTAACCAAGTGACGATGTTTTCTATTTCATCCATGACTTCTGGATTGAGTACTAGATCGGTCCACGCCAATTTGGTTTGCATTAGTTTTGCAGGAAACTAAAGTCAGGCTTGTGAACTTCGCCATCACTGAGCCTTTGTAAGTATTCATGACTTAGCATCAGACTGGTGCCGAAAAAAGGTTCGCCATTGGCATCATGAGATAACTTGAGTATGCCTTCGCGTGAGAAAAAGTGTGTGTCTTTAAAAAGTTTGGCAACTGCAGATCGCCTTATTAAGTCAGTGCCAGCCAAAATAAAAGAGGCGGTTTCGCAGGTTGGTAAGAAGCCGCTATGCGCTTTGCCACGGCAACCACCGATTTCGCTATAAGCGCGCCCCAATTGCGTGTTTTGAAGTAAGAAGGTATCGAGTGCTTGTGGGCGTAAATGCGGGATAAATGTCAGCATGAGCACGACACGCTCACTGAAACTCATGTTGTGCTGCCTGACCAACTGCGCGTAAGGGCAGAAATTGCCTTCTAAACTGGGTGCCGGATTGCTTTCTTCAAAGGGAAGTTCATTCTCTTTCGGCGAAAAATAGGCTTCAAAGCGCGCGTCGCACACCTGTGTGAACCACGCAATTTCACGTTCTAAACAATCTGCATTTTCGACTAATGTATCTATCATCTCATTCACTTCTTTTGGTGTTGCGATGGGGTTTAGTTTGGTATATTTTTTGTGCATTTTGGGGCGGCTAGCGCCACGTAACATGCATAGGCTCCGTCATCCAAGGCATTTTGATCAGAGCAAAACTCCAAGGTAGTTGGTCTAGCAACATATCGAAAGTGCTAGCTTGAATTTTTAATTGCCAAGCGTCTTCTTCATGCGCGAGATGACCAGGCCTTTGTAAAAAAGTCTCACGTAAGCCTTGGATGGAGGTCGAGCCTAAGGTACTCCAATTGGTAATCACACCTTGCAACATTTGTTCCACCACTTCCTTTTCCCTCGCGGTGGCGGTGATGCCAGGTAGTAGCGGTACCCCGCCGTGGATGCCACACAATAATTTGTTGAGAACTAATTGATATTCGGGCGTTTCTTGTTCTCCTGTGACCGCATATTGCAGAATATGTACAGCGCGTTGTGCCGCCATCGCATCGACAAAACCGAGCGGATTCGTTAAGTCTAGTAGTTGAAACAGGCGCTGGATATAAGGTGCGATGATGACCATGCCAGCATTTTGAAGATGCGCTTGTTCGAACAGTATGGGGTTCGTCATAGCTTCCTTGTGTAGAGATGTTGTTTGCCCTTGCTCATGACGATTTTGTCTAATGGGCATTGTTGTGGCAGTTACTGTTGAGTCTCCCAGCGCACCTAGATTGTCGCGTGCTACTGTCGATCCCATGGACTTGCTTTCCTCGCTCACGGCGTCTAGTGACTCCAGCCATTGTTGTAGCTGGCCGTTGCCATCGGCGCGAGCGAGACGACGCACTAATTCTTGGCTTAAGGCTCTTACGCTATGGGCGATATTTTGTATAAATAGCGCTTGGAAAATGATCCGCCATAACACTTTGTCTGACTGCATGACATGGGCTGGCAATGTTGTTCGAATGCGGGCCAATACAGTGGGGACATGCTCGGCAATCTCGGGGGTGATGCGCAATAATAATTGATGCAAAATGACACTGGGTAGTCGTTGCACTAAGTGTTCTAGCGCCACCGGATTGCGCAATGTGGATAGTATGATCGCATCGGGTATCGCGATTTTGCGGTGGATGAACTGGTGTATTAAACGTTCCAGATACAACTGGTCTGCGATGCTGAAGGCGTGTTGACGCTGAAGTAGCAGCGGTAGATGTGTGTGCCATTTTTCTGCCGATACTTCGCTATGGGTATCAGTGATTTTTCTTATGCCAATGTCAGCATTTCGCCCCGTTCCATGCTGAGAAAAATGCGTGTCGCTCATCAGTTTGATTGGCGCAGCATCGCTCATGTAGGCTGTCGGCGGTGAGCTAGATTCTATCGTAGCTAGTCCCGCTTCCATTTCACCCAGCTCAATTTGCGCTAGTGCTCTTAATATTAATTGACACTGTTGTAGTGGTAGAGGCGTTTCTGTTTCTTGCTCCGTCACCATTTGTGATCGTGCAGCTTGCGGTAAAGGTGCTGCGCTCGTTTGGGTTGGCGTCGTCGTTTGTGTACGCACAAAATCCATCAACGTGAACCAAATCTCGCTGGTATGCTGAATATTGGCGTGTTGTAGCAATGCGGCGGTAATGCTTCGCCATTCGCTGATGTGAAACGCGGCTGTATTGAATTCGTGTTCAGACAGTGATCTCAGAAAGGATTGCACTTGCTGCGGAAAATGCAAAGCTAAGTCGTAGCTGAGCTCCGCAACATGTTGCGTTTCGAGAGCGGTGGTTGCGGACGCGCGTTTTGGATTGTGATGCTCGTTGAGTTTGCTCAGATCCCTGAGGTTGCTGAGGTCGCTCAGGTTGCTGAGGTCGCGGTCTGTATCAATCTGTTTGTTAATAGATGTTTGGTTACGCTGCTTAGTGTCTCGTTGGATTTTGCTATCGAGATATGCTATCCAGGGCTGGACATAGGCTAATTCATCGAGT
>CAYXJI010000352.1:0-3987 GCA_964465175.1 uncultured Burkholderiaceae bacterium
CTAGCGTTTTGCCGTTTTCTTTGATGTATTTTCCTATCTCAATTGGCGATCAAAGAATAACCCTACCGTTTCGTAGAGCAAAACTTCTAAGCGCATTCTAGAAGCCTAATTTCAGTTAGTATTTGAAAATACATGAGCTTGCTTTTGACACTGTTGCTATCGAATTTTGGGGATTAATGATGAAAGACCACAATCAGTATGTTTCAAATTTTGGAGGAGGCTCGGTTGCTGCACACTTTTATCATGCGTCTGGTTTTCCTGTCGGTGTTTACACGCCATTTTTAAGGTGTTTAGCAAATCAGCTGAGTATCGATGCCTTGCATTTACGCCCCACTTGGGATCAACCTGGCCCGCTACCTAAGAATCGCAGTTGGAATCTGTACGCCGATGATCTTATTCATTTTATGGAGGCGAACTATAAGGAACCTATTATTGCGATTGGCCATTCTTTAGGCGCGTCAAGTACCGTATTGGCAGCCTTAAAGCGGCCTGATTTGTTCAAGGCATTAGTATTAGTGGAGTCGACTCAAGTCCCGAAGTGGACAAGTAAGCTGATAGGTATGGCACCCGTACAGCTTCTTAAACATTTTAACCCAGCACGAAATTCGATTAAGAAGAAATCCGCCTGGCCAACTAAAGAAGAATTTCTCGCTGACTATCGTGCCAATCGCGCCTATAAGCGCATCGATGATACGGGACTAAAGTACTTCGCCGAGCACAGCATCAAGCCTTCAAAAGAGGGCGGGGTGGAGTTAGTCTATCCTAGCGCTTGGGAAACCATTAGTTATATGGGGCCACCGTTTTTAATGGATACGCTTTGCAGCCTCAAAGTGCCTATGGTGGCTGTGCGGGGTAAGCCTTCGGTCTTTTTATCCGAGGAGAGCTGGCAAAAATGGAAGAAGGAATCGCCGACAACAGTATTTAAAGAGAATTTAAATTATGGGCATCTATTTCCTATCGAAGCGCCACAACACTGCGCCGATCTCGTCATTGAGGGTTTACGTGAACTCGGCTTGCTCAGTTTGTCGAGTAGATAGATTTTTTACGCAAAAAACTGTTCAAATCGACTCGACTCATCAATCCAAAGTCTGACGATAACGCTTCAGCGCAATAAAACCCGCCACAAATAAAAACGCTAACATCGGCCACAGTTCTTGCGTGAGTTGTGTGATGGAATTGCCCTTCAATAAAATCCCGCGCACGATGCGTAGAAAGTGAGTGAGCGGGAGCATTTCACCTAGATATTGCGCCCAGACCGGCATGGCGCGAAACGGGAACATGAAGCCCGACAAAAGTATCGATGGTAGGAAGAAAAAGAAGGTCATCTGCATCGCTTGCAATTGATTTTTGGCGATGGTGGAAAAGGTAAAGCCGACTGCAAGATTGGCCATAATGAAGATGCCAATTAAGGCTAAAAGCAAAGGCAAACTGCCGACCATAGGCACATCAAAAATCACGAAGGCGGCGCTAATGATGACCGTTAATTGGATATAGCCAATCAAGACATAGGGCAGAATCTTGCCGACCATGACTTCGCCGGGACGCACTGGTGTAGCGAGTAAATTTTCCATGGTGCCGCGTTCACGTTCGCGTGTCATCGCTAATGAGGTGAGCATCACCATCGTCATGGTGAGTATGGTGCCGATCAAGCCTGGCACGATGTTAGAGCGTGATAAGCCTTCGGGGTTATAGCGTTTGTGGACGCGCACTTCGTAAGCTGGCGCGGTGTTTTGCAAATGGCGCAGTGGTCCGACGAGGTCGTGGCGCAAGGCTAAGGGCACGACCGCATTGAGCGCGGCGATCGCATTGCCAGCGGCGGAAGGATCGGTGGCATCGGCCGAGAGTAAGATGCTGGGCTTCTCGCCACGGATTAATTTTTGGCTAAAGTCGGGGGGGGATAACGAGCATGAATTGCACCTTGCCATTGTCCACCAGCGCATCAGCTTCGGGTTCGCTGATACCGGCATAATCAATCCGAAAGTAGCCCGTATTTTGCACGGCAGCGGAGAAACTGCGTGATAGCGTGCCATGATCCAGATTGACTAAGGCCGTTGGCAGACCTTTGGGATCGGTGTTGATGGCGTAGCCGAACAAGATCAACTGCATGATGGGAATGCCGACCGCCATGGCAAAGGTTAAGCGGTCGCGCATCATTTGCTGGAACTCTTTGATGAAGACCGCGAGCATGCGCGCAGGAAAAAAATGGGTCATGACGCGACCTGCTGGCGAATTTTATCTACCCCAAAATTATCAGGAGCGGTGGCGATCATGCTGATGAAGACATCTTCGAGATTGGCGCTGCTAGGTGTGATCGTGAGTGTGTCTGTGCGTATCTTGTCTAGCGCGGCTAGCACTAAGTCTTCATCCAAGCCAGCCACATGCACGGCATTGCCAAAAGCCGCGACACTCAAAACGCCGGGTGCGGATTTTAACGGCGTCAATAAGGCGCCGAGTCCCTGACCTTGTAGTGTCCAAACTTTGAGCGCGGAGTCGGCGATGATTTGCGACTCCGTACCACGCGCCAAAATTTTGCCGTAGGCGATATACACTAACTCATGGCAGCGTTCTGCTTCATCCATGTAATGGGTGGAGACTAGCACGGTGATCCCTTGTGCAGCGAGGTCATGAATTTGATCCCAAAAATCACGCCGCGCACGTGGATCGACGCCAGCGGTTGGCTCGTCGAGTAACAAGAGTTTGGGTTGGTGAATTAAGCAAGCAGCTAAGGCCAATCTTTGTTTCCAACCGCCCGAGAGTGAGCCTGCCAATTGTGCTTGCCTTGCGCTTAAGCCTAGTCGTTCTAAGCAGACATCGACAGCGTCTTTGCGATGCGGTAGTTCAAACAGTCGCGCCACGAAATCGAGATTTTGACGTATCGAAAGGTCTTCGTATAAGCCAAATTTTTGCGTCATATAACCGACTTGCCGTTTGATTTTGGCGGCGTCTTTAAAGATATCCAAACCCAGACAAGTGCCGCTACCGGCATCCGGTGTGAGTAGACCGCATAGCATGCGTATGGTCGTCGTTTTACCGCTACCGTTAGGGCCGAGAAAGCCGCAAATACGGCCTTGCGCGACTTGAATATCGACTTGATCGACGACCTTGCGACCATCGTAAGATTTGCTCAAACCCATGATGTCAATCGCCAGCGCGCTCATGATTTTTTCTCGGCGATTGTTTGCAGTGGCTTGACATCGATGGGTTGCCCCGGATGCAGTTGGCGTGCCAAGGCGGGCTCTGGTCGTGCTTCGACTAAGAACATTAATTTGGTACGCTGCGCATTGGAATAAATCACGGGCGGAGTGTATTCCGCTTGATTGGCGATGCGCGTGATGGTGGCTTGCATGGCGGCGCCGCAACCGTCACATCGTACTTCAACGAGATTCCCCGTGCGGACATTGGCTAATGCTGCTTCTGGTACATAAAAGCGGAATTTAAGATGCCCTGGGGGGAGTAAAGCTAAGACGGCTTGTCCTGGATTTACCACTTCCCCCTTGCGAAAAAACACCTCGCTCACCACGCCAGCCTCGGGCGCGACTTCGGTTTTTTGTTGGCTACGCCAAGTGCTTTGGCGTAATGCTTGTTCGGCCGCAATGGCGTTGGCATTGGCTGCGCCGCGTTCATCGATGCGGGCAGGTAGCTTGGCGACCGTGAGTGCCGCTTTGAGCTCGGCAACGCGGGCGAGTGCGAGCTTGGAGGCGGTGCTGGCATCGTCGATCTTGGCTTTGGAAATATAGCCTCGGGCGATTAACTGCTGTTGTCGTTGTAGCTCGTTTTGCGCCGATGCGGCTTGTGCTTCTGCGCTTTGAATTTGGGCGTGAATGACCGCTATCTCTTCTTGGCGTTTGCCCTTGTCGATGTTACTTGCTTGCGCACGAGCGGCCTGCAGACGCGCGTTTGCCTCTGCCATCGCGGCGCTTTCCACTTCTTTGTCTAAGGAAACGCGGATTTAATCCGAATTCAGTATCTCAATAGACCACAACGATT
>CAYXJI010000353.1:0-3295 GCA_964465175.1 uncultured Burkholderiaceae bacterium
ATCTTGTATGACACAGGTCGCTTCGCCATTTTGGGTAATGATGAGTGGTTCATGCGTCTCAGTCATCTCAGCAATTGCCTTGGCTGCGTTATCTTTGAAATAGCTGATAGGTTTGACTTGTTCTGAACGGCGCATGAAAAACTCCCTTAAATAAATTACCGGGAGTCAGTTTAAAGTCTTAATTTAGACTTATCAATGCGCAGAGATGAGCTGAGATAGATAAGTAGATAAGGGCTGTGAAACAGAAAGAGCGTGGTGTTGATTGATTGTTGAATGTCGAATGTAAGGCTTGATCCTCCTTCCAAGCTTAGTTTCAATATCGATTGTCAATCTTTTCGAATGTGCCATCCGCTTTAAGCTCGCGCAGGCTTGTGTTTAAAATCGAAATGATTTCGGTCGGCATTTGTGCATTGCACGCAAGGTAGTAATTCGTGGTGTTGAAGTTGAATAACCAAACCACTTTGTCACCAAGTTGATTATCTTTAATTATTTTTCTTCCGTGATAGTCACCTGTTGTTGCGTAATCAATACGACCGATTGCGACATTCTTGAAGGTGGTAATCGACTCCGTTGAGGTGACGACTTGGAAGTGTCGTTCCGTGAGATAGGCAACGCCAATCGTGCCAAATTGAGTTCCTATTCGAGATTGTTTGATGTCTTCTAATTTGGTGATTTTTCCCAACTTATCTGGGCTGCCGAAAATTGCCCAATGACCGACAGCAATGGGTCCAATCCACTGAAAGAATTGCTCTCTCTCTCCACTTCTTGAAGTGGAGAAAACACAAGTGTCAGCGTTGCTGCGTGCCATCTCGAATGCACGGTTCCAACTCATGATATGCATGCGATAGGGGATTTGGCTGCGTTTGAAGATCTCATGCACTTTGTCTGCGGCTCTGCCAGAGATGGCGCCAGTGTCCTTATCAAGGAAGTTGTAAGGGTAGTTAAATTCGGTAGTGATTTGAATTGTTTGACGCTGATTCTGCGCCCAGCTATTCACAGTAAACCCAAAGAAAATAGCAATGAGTCCTATGCCGAGGAGGATCTTGTAGGATTTGGTTCGTATGTATTTCTCTATGCACATAGGTTGCTTCTTTAGATTGTCAAAGCCAACAATTTACGTTTCTAAACGAGTGGTCAATTTATTGGATAGATCTAAATAACTGTAAATAACTGGGATCAGAGTAAAGTTAAATCCACTGACCCCGCTTTCATTGCCCCTTACGGACTGGCTGACGGCGCGCAAGACAGTTTCACGAATCTTACAAACGGGTACTACACTCGGACCTGGCAAAGTCACCGCCCATACCGAATTTACTCGCGATGGTTAATGCGCCTTAGTCAGCATCTGGGAAAACGACGGCGAACGGGTGATTTATGATACCAAAACCTTACAGATCGTTAAACAGCTTCCAATGAAAAAACCTAGTGGGAAATATAGCGTCTCCAATAAAATTTCTCGGTCAGCGGGACCTAGTCATTGATGTGGATGTGAGTTTTATCAATGCAGCCAATATGAAAAGAGCTAGGTTTCACCTTAATGTAGTTCAGTTCTTGTTAAACGTCTCGTCATTCCCGCGAAGGCGGGAATGAAAGAGATAGAAACCTAAAGAGTAATAGCGATTGCCGCAGCTGCGACTCACGTTAGCATATTATTCATCGCTTCAGGAAACTTTCCCGACTCATCGACTAAGCCAAATGCAGCAAAATTTGCATGGCCCATGATCGTGTGTGTCCAACACGCAGTTTTGAGACTATTGAAATATAGTGCGGTATCCAATTGATTACCACAATTGCCTGTCGTGATTGATCCAATTTTGTGCCGTACTTGGTAAAATATTCCATGATCGCAAAGTAAGGGGCCTCAGCACAATCTACTACTCGCCCGAAGTTTGAATCTCCGATGCTCGCTGTACCCTAGCACAGGTGCACTTCTCGATCCAAACTTTGACCGCTCGCTTCGGTTGTGCAGAGGTCTCCGTAAGTCGCACTCGTGATCACTGGAAACCACGAGATTGAGGTCGAATACGTCGGTTGGATACTCTACATCTTCGATCCGCAGTTCAGAATTACATAAAAATTTATCAGGGTAGAAGAAAGTACATGGGAAAAAATCTAAAGCCATTTTGGGGCGGTATCGTAAACGTGATCGCTTACTTATATGCTCTACTGGTTACATCAAAACTATTCGCAAATGAACCGGATGCCACTCATGGGATAGGACTAATCATGACGTATATCATGGCTCCCATTGTTTTTCTTCTGGTCTTGGGACTAGTCTCAGCTGTGCTTACAGGCTTGTTTGGCTGGATTAAGGATGAAAAAACACGCGCGCTTATTGCGCTTCCCGCAGTCGGTGTTTTCTTGGTTATGTATGGACTTCCTTCCTTGTTGATTATATTTTTCACTATCATTTTCTATTTATTTGGGTATTTTTACTGTAGTAAACTCCAAACGGATGAGCATGATCTTCGCAAGTTTATGGAGAAATGAGATGGCGAAAAACATTATTCCCTCTAGGGAATATCTCAAACAGTTTTCATCTCCACTTTGGGATCTACTAGATCTGGAAAATTGTGAGCCACTTACGATCATAGAAGGATTTCGTGAAAATTTTCCATTCGTTGTGATTGAAATGCGGCATCTGGCCTATGGGCCTCTTGCAGATAATGGGAAAACAGCGATCTCCACCTTTTTTATCGTTAAGCATCTTCAGCAATTGTCGGATCCAGTAATCACGCTATGCCAGTCCGAATATCAAGTTTCAGCCGATCTGGATTGCGTTTACTTGGTTTTGCCGAGTAAGAAAATCAGACCCGGCAACTGGGAAGCGATGTTGGCTAAAACGATACAAGTCGCCACGACTCTCAAGGATCAAGTTGGCTTGCCACCAAATCAGAGAAAACAAAGAAAGACCTATACCCCAGTCGGGGCTGGAGTTCTTATCAACTCGTTTTGGGCTCTCGTTTGCTTACTTGTCTCGGTCGTATTTCTGATTTGTGGTGTCGGTAGCATATTGGGGCTAATACCTTTGGCAGACATTAAAAGCGAATCAGTGAGCTTAGGCTGGAAATGCTTGCTCATTAGTCCTGGTGCCTTTTGGGGGGCTTCCTATTATTATGAAAGAGTTAAGAAACGGCTGTGAACATTTTTGTAAATGAGCCTTTTTCACTTCGTCAATGAGCGAAGTTTTTCCACTGCCATTTGGACCAGCAAATACGACAACCTAAGGCGAGTTCGGAGGCGCAATGCTGGCTAATTCTATATTTCAATGTAGTCAGCAAAGCCCCCACAAATG
>CAYXJI010000353.1:3305-3977 GCA_964465175.1 uncultured Burkholderiaceae bacterium
ATCTCTTTTTGAATATTTAAAAGGATCAGTCAGCCAAATCGAGCAGTTCCAGTCTTTCTTTTGCAAGAAGATACCTTGCTCGCACATCATCAATTTGCTGTTGCGTTAATTTCTTACCATAGGTACGCAGCCCACCTTCGGTATCATGATGATGAATTCCCATCGCCAACTTAAGATATTCCAAGAGCAAAGGCTGAGCATCAAGATAGGAGATGGAATTGAGCGCTTGAGAAATTTTGTTTGCCTCAACCCATTCTCCTTTTAAAACATGCTCTTGCATCGTAATACTTGCTTTGGGGAAGATAGTCCCTACACCGGTAATCCCACCGCATGCGCCAGCAAGTCCTGCATGCACGGTGACGGAGTCAACACCAGCCAAAATTTTCAGATCTTTGTTCTCTACGATCAGCGTCTCAATAATTGACACATCGAGCGTCGATATTTTAAGAGCCGCTACTTCAGGTAGCGCAGACAGTTTTCTAAGTAGATCGGTTGACAGTGCATGATAGCCGGCTGCATCAGGATTGTTATACGGCATGATTGTTATGCCTACTTTTTTTGCAGTTGCTGCAGCGAGCGCATAGTAGGCATACATTTCTTCTTCAGAAGGTGTTGCCTTGGTTTTTGGCGGCATGACCATGACGGTATCAACCCCAACCGTTGCGAGCCCTT
>CAYXJI010000354.1:0-3977 GCA_964465175.1 uncultured Burkholderiaceae bacterium
CGCCGATTTACTGCGTCGTGCGATGGGTAAAAAGAAAGCCGAAGAGATGGCCGAGCATCGCCAAATTTTCCGAGATGGTGCCGCCAAAGATGGCTTGAAACAAGAAAAAGCCGACGAGATTTTCGATTTGATGGAAAAATTCGCGGGCTATGGTTTTAATAAATCCCATGCTGCCGCGTATGCCTTGTTGTCCTATCACACCGCGTATTTAAAAGCGCATCATCCTGCCGCATTTATGGCGGCGAATATGTCGCTCGCGATGGATGACACCGACAAGGTAAAAATCTTGGTCGAGGATGCGATTGATATTTGCAAACTCAAAATGCTGGCACCGGATATCAATCAATCCGATTATCGTTTTATGCCAGTTGGTGAAGTCGGTAAAAAAGCGACGCAAATTCGCTACGGTCTGGGCGCGGTCAAAGGCTCAGGACAAAACGCGATTGAAAGTATCGTCAACGCGCGTAACAATGGTGGTCCATTCACCGACTTGTTTGATTTTTGTAAGCGCGTCGATAAGCGTCAAGTCAATCGTCGCACCATCGAATCTTTAATTCGTGCCGGCGCGATGGATAGCTTAAAGCAAGATCGCGCCGTGCTATTAGCCACTGTCGATTTTGCCTTGACCGTGGCCGAACAAGCCGAAGCAGCGGCGAACCAAGTTAGTTTGTTTGGTGACGATGATGACATGATTCCGCCACCGGAATATGTGAAAGCCGAGCATTGGTCAGACCGACAGCGCTTGCTGGAAGAAAAGCAGGCTTTGGGCTTTTATTTGTCGGGCCATTTATTTGACGCCTACGCGCCCGAAGTGCGGCAATTTATCAAAACCACCTTGGCGAAAGTAGAGCCATCCCGCGATTTGCGTTTGATCGGTGGCGTGATCGCAGGACTGCGCACGCAGATGACGCAACGTGGTCGTTTGCTGATCGTGACTTTAGATGATGGTACTGCGGTGGTCGAAGTGACCGTGTATGGTGAGTTGGCGGAAGAATTTAAAGGCATATTCAAAGAAGATGAATTCCTTGCCGTGATGGGCAAAGTCTCGGAAGACAGATTCAATGGCGGCTTGCGGATTACTGCAGAAAAAGTCATGGATATCGGCAGAGCTCGTGTACAGTTTTCTCAGGGTTTGCGGGTGAAGCTCGATGCGCGTGCCGACACCAAAAAACTGGCGGAGATTTTGCAAGCGCATTTAAACAATGAAGGTTGTCCCGTGTTGATTGATTATGCGAATGCAACAGCCGCGGCTGAGTTTTATTTGTCGGATGCTTGGCGAGTCAATCCCGATGATCAATTACGTAAGAAACTCGGTGATTGGCTACAACCAGCCAATGTCAAAATTGAATACGCTTGATAGCCCGGATGCCGCACAGATGACCGAATCTATTCCCGCATTTTCTTCCCAGCCAACATGGCGGCAGCAATTGCCACAGCAAATTTTGTCGTATTTACCTGTGACTTTGTTCTTTCAAGTGGGCTTGATGTATGCGGGTTTGGTTTTTTTTCTGCTTGCTTGGGCACTGTCTGGCGATTGGCAAAGTAAGATAAACCAGATGAGGTCGTCAGCTTTGTTGATGCCAGTGCTGGCCTTGAGTGCGCTCTCTGTCGTCATGAGCTTTATTCATCCACGTCCCGCAGGCGAGTTTGCGGCAGCTTTTGCGCACTATCAAAGTTATTGGCTGCTATTTCCTATGCTGAGCCTTAGCAGCGGCGCTTGGCAAGCGAAAGCAGTCAAACATTTCTTTTTCGCTGCTGTGCTGGCAGCGACTTTGTTTTATCTGAATGCCATCGACGCCTTGCCAGCTATTAAGCTCTTCAAGAGCTACGTGGTGTATGAAGGAAATAAGTCCATTCTGCTGGGTTTGCTATTGGCGATTGCTGCGGCGTGGATGTTGCATGAATGGCGTTTACGTAAAAATCATCATGGTTGGCGCGCACTTGCTTTCGCATATGTAGTGGTCGCGCTGGTGTTGTGTACCAAATCGCGGACTGCTAGTTTGTTATTTCTTTTGCTGTGTGGATTGATCGTTTGTCGTAATTTCCGTTTTCGCTGGTGGCAATTACTTGCTTCTGGTACCGCCGTTCTTGCCCTGTTTTTTTCATTGAATTATGTCGCTCATTTACCTGCGCCTATCACTTGTTTAGCCAAGCAAATGCAGGATGTGCATCACATGCATGGTGCCGAAATCTTGCTCAATCGTGCGATATGCACCGTGCATCAAGTGCGCGATTTTGGGCAGACAAAACAAGTGAGTGAAGATGGCATGCGCCTAGAGTTGTACTTGAACACTTGGCAGATGATTGCAGATAGGCCGTGGCTTGGGCATGGCATCGGCAACTGGTTGGCGATGTATCAGCAAAAAGCGCAAGGTCAGATTAGCGAAAAAATGACGACGCCGCACAATGATTATCTGCTGTATTGGTTTGAACTAGGATTAGGCGGTCTAGTTGCCTTGTTGGCGATCTGGCTGGCGCAATGTCGAGTCGCCTATCACATGGTCAATTCTGCACACAGCGAAAGAGCGATGTTGGTTTCGATGCTAACGGTCGCAATGATGTTCGCCGGCTGCTTTAACGCTATCTTACGCGATGGCGTGTTTGCCTTTGCGATGTTGATCTTGCTGGCGATTCCTATGGCTGGCACTGCGCGGACTGACTTAAAACCTGAATAAATTATGGCTCAACTGAATAAACCTATTTTGAAACGACTGTGGACTTCGGTCACACAGTATCGCGCTTATCTGAGTTTGACGATATTGACGATGTGCGGCACGGCGCTGACAGAGCTCGCTTTGCCTTGGGGCTTGGGCTTATTGCTCGATAATGGTTTTGGTCGCAGTACACCTCATGCACCTTCAAGCGAGATCGTGAATTTTCCCCTCTGGTATGTGCCCGCCATATTGATCGGCATCTTCCTTATTCGTGGTGCCTGCACATTCACCACCAGCTATTTAATGAGCCGCATCTCTGTCAATTTGTTGAATGAATTGCGGGCCAAGGTGTTCGATAAATTACTGCATGTGCCGGTCGGTTTTTATCACGCAGAATCGAGCGGACGCATCATCAATACCATCATGTTTGAAGCGCAGCAAATTGTTGAAATGGTGAAAGTGTCGATCACCACCTTGTTCCGTGATTCGCTGACTGTCGTGGTGTTGATGGGCTATCTGATTTGGCTTAATTGGAAATTGACACTCGTCACCCTTATTCTGATTCCAGGCATGACAATCTTAGTACGCGGCGTCAGTAAGCGTTTGCGCAAATTGAATCATCAGTCTTTAGAAGTGAGCGGCGAGCTCACCCAAGTGATAGAAGAAAGCACCCGTGCGCATCAAGTGATTCGCATTTTCGGCGGGCAGCACTATGAGCAGCAACGCTTCGAAGCAAAAAATAAAAAGCTCGGTAGCTATACGATGAAGAGTACGGTGGCGGTGTCTTTTACCACGCCCTTGACCCAAATTTTGGCCTCCATTGCAGTCGCGGTTGTGATCATGCTCGCCTTGGCACAAGCGCGTCAAGACGCGACTACAGTCGGGGATTTTGTGACCTTTATTACGGCCATGATGATGTTGCTGACCCCCTTGAAACGCTTGGCCGATTTGAATGGCCCTTTGCAGCGTGGCATGGCGGCAGCCGAATCGGTGTACAGCATGCTCGATGCAATACCCGAAACTACCAGTGGTCAAGTGATACAGGGCAGGGCATCGGGTCAGCTTGAATTTAAGGCGCTTAGTTTCACTTATCCAAGTCAAGAGCAGGCTGCGCTCAATGCAATTGATTTACAAGTACAAGCGGGCGAAACCATCGCCTTGGTTGGGATGTCGGGAGGTGGTAAGACTTCATTGGTGAATCTGGTTCCTCGGTTTTATGAGCCAGACAGTGGTGAAATTTTGCTCGATGGTGTCGCTCTATCGGCTATTTCACTCAAGAGCTTGCGTCAGCAAATTGCTATGGTCAGTCAAAACGTGATTTTG
>CAYXJI010000355.1:0-1450 GCA_964465175.1 uncultured Burkholderiaceae bacterium
CAACAAGCCAGCTGCTTCCAAGTATTTCGTTACTACGCGGGATCCTGGCGCTAATGACGTCTTGATGTGTGGGGATACTTTCAAGCCAGCTTCAACTGCTTTTTTCGCTAACAAACCAGCTGCCAACAACACGCTAGGATTGGAAGTGTTAGTGCATGACGTGATTGCCGCGATCAAGATGTCGCCGTTTTTCACTTTGACGCCATCGGTATTGGTGTATACCGCTGTCAAATCTTCTGCTTTCTTATTGAAGCCACTTTCAGAAGTTGGCTTGCTGAACAAGTCGCTGAAAGTGGATTTGACGTTGCCGATTTCAATACGATCTTGAGGACGTTTTGGACCTGCTAATGAAGGCGCAACGGTGGACAAATCTAATGACAATTCTGTCGTGTAATCGATGTCGCCTTTTTTCGGGATACCAAACATTTTTTGTGCTTTGAAATAGCCTTCGAATGCGTCGATTTCTGCTTTAGTACGGCCTGTGCCTTTGAAGTAATCAATCGTTGCTTCATCAACAGGGAAGAAGCCCATGGTCGCGCCGTATTCTGGTGCCATGTTAGCGATCGTTGCGCGGTCTGTTAGAGACAAAGTGCGTGTGCCTTCGCCGAAGAATTCGACAAACTTACCAACAACTTTGGCTTTACGCAGCATGTCTGTGATCGTCAAAACCAGATCCGTCGCGGTACAACCTTCACGCAATGCACCAGTCAAATTCACACCAACAACGTCTGGTGTCAGGAAGTAAACTGGTTGACCGAGCATACCCGCTTCGGCTTCGATACCACCCACGCCCCAACCAACAACGCCGATACCGTTAATCATCGTTGTGTGGGAGTCTGTACCTACCAAAGTGTCTGGGTAGTAAACATCATTTTTCTTTGCATCAGATGCTTTGTGTACGCCACGTGCTAAGTACTCAAGATTGACTTGATGCACGATACCAAAACCTGGAGGAACCACGCCGAATGTATCAAAGGCTTGCATGCCCCATTTCATAAACTGGTAACGCTCGTTATTGCGTTGAAATTCCAGTTTCATGTTCAAATCAAGTGCTTTCTTTTCACGGAAATGATCGATTTGTACGGAGTGATCGACGACCAAATCAACTGGAACCAATGGTTCAATGTTCTTTGGATTTTTGCCTTGTTTTGCTGCGACATTGCGCATTGCAGCCAAGTCAGCCAGTAAAGGGACGCCAGTAAAATCTTGCAATACCACGCGAGAAACAACGAATGGAATTTCGTCCGTGCGAGCAGCAGTTGCGCCCCAGTTAGCCAATTGTTTGACGTGTTCCTCAGTCACTTTTTTGCCGTCGCAGTTACGCAAAACGGATTCCAACACGATACGGATGGAAATCGGTAAGCGTGATACTTTGACGCCCAGATTTTTTTCCAATGCCGGCAAGGAAAAGAATTTGCCTTTCTTGGTGTCAGTGATTTTGAAATCTTTC
>CAYXJI010000355.1:1460-3954 GCA_964465175.1 uncultured Burkholderiaceae bacterium
GTTTTAAACGCGTCTTGATAATTGGCTTGGCTCATGGCTGTTCCTTATATTCGATGATGAACAATGATGTCAGATGCTACTAATTTGAAACTGAAAAATGAAAACGAAAAATGAAACTACTAAAAATCTTATTTAACCTGTGTCTCGGTCACATCTAAACTCGCAATTTTGGTGCTCTTGCATTCATTCGCTAATTGCTTACCGAGACGTGAATCAAGCAGCATGCCTTTGGACGGGATATTAATCCAAACAAAACCCAGCTTTTGGTTTTCAAAACGATGCGCACCTGTTGATGTCTCAACACGCGTTAATTTGTACAAGCGATTTCTCCAACGCATCGCTAAACTTTGCTTGTCTTCTGGATGTGCATACATGACCAAGGAATTGCCGAGCTCACACTTGTACTCGGTGTCGGCAGTTTGCTCGATATTCGGTTCTGGTTCGCTGGTGTCAGCTTCTGCGGTTTTGCTACTGGCTTTCGCCGTTTTGGAGGACTTGGCTTTCACGGTCTTTTTTGCCGTACTTGGGCTAGTGGTGCTATCCGCCGCGACGGCAGACATCGCCAAGCCAGACGCACAAAGCGCGATGAGCGTTTTAACTAGTAATTGCGGAATTTGTGGAAAAAAAGTGGATGATTTCATGATGCCCCTTCTATAGTTCAAATGATCTGATGTCTTACTTTAAAACGCTGCTTTGTTACTTATTCACTTATTTGTTCAATTACTTAGACTAAGTATTGTGCCCCTTCGGGCAGATTGATGCCACTCAAACTTGCTTTCTTTAAGACGGTCCAGTAATAGCGATAACTCGCTCTATCATGGAGCCGTCCGTTCATTTCGATCGGCCCCCAATCTTGATCCTGGGCGGCACTCAAAATTGCGATGGCTTCGTTAATCTCCGCGCTGCGCGGTGCCATGGCTTTGATAATCGGTTTGATCTGACTCGGATGGATGCTCCACATCCGAGTATAAGCACATTCTTGATGGGCTCTGGTTGCATCGCTCAAAATCACTGAGGGGTCTTTGAATTCGGTGGTGACGTTGTGCGAAGCGACTTTGCCGTAGCGATGACAAGCCGCTGCGATTTCTAATTTTGCCCGCATGACGAGAGGGTGCGAAAACTGCGTTGGAGACCGCATGGCGTTGGCGGGAATCGCACCCCAATGTGAAGAAACAAAATCCATGATGCCAAATGATAGACATTCCACTTGCGGTAATGCTGCTATTTGCATAACATTGGCCAATGCACTTTGGGTTTCAATTAAAACGTGAACCGGGATGCTCATTCGCCCATGCGGCGCAGATAATTGATTAATGCGATCTATCGCCAACTGTATTTCACTCGCGTCATTCACCTTCGGTAAGACGATGTAGGCGATTTTTTCAACGGCTGCGCGACTGCTCAAGATGGTTTGAATATCTTGTTCGAATGCGGTGTGCTCAAGGTTGTGTACGCGTACCCCGATGCGTTGAAACTGATTGCGGTCTGATGTGAGGATTTCCGTCAACATCTGGGCGTGAGCTAGCTCATTGCCAATTGCTGCGCCGTCTTCGCAATCAAATGTGATATCGAAAATCGGACCCAATTCGTTTTGCAGGTCCAAGGATTTCACCATCAATTTTTCTGCGCCTGCGTAATGATCGCAAACGGGCAAAAAAATGGGTGCAGCTTGATCTTGAAATAGTGCCTGAGATGGATGCATAGCCGCGTTGGTGATTTGCAAAATAATGTCGTTCAAATACGGTTCTTCATTGTGTCATCGTTTGACTGTGATCTACCCATGAGAGCAAATCACAGTCAAGTAGTACGCCAACTTTGTCGTGTAACTCAGTTAGCTAACTAATTTAGCCAACCAAATGTTTCACGCCATCACGCTCTTCTTGCAATTCTTTGAGTGTGACATTGATGCGTTCACGTGAGAATTCATCGATTTCCAAACCTTGAACAATCGTGTATTCGCCGTTTTCTGTTGTCACTGGAAAACCAAACATCGTGCCTTCTGGAATACCGTAGGAACCGTCAGATGGAATACCCATGGTTGTCCATTTGCCATTCGTGCCAAGTACCCAATCACGTACGTGATCAATCGCTGCATTCGCTGCTGAGGCTGCGGAAGACAAACCGCGTGCTTCGATGATTGCCGCGCCGCGTTTGCCGACTGTTGGCAAGAATACGTCTTTATTCCATTCTTGGTCATTGATCATGTCTTTAACAGACGCGCCAGCGACCGTTGCGAAACGGTAGTCCGCGTACATGGTTGGAGAGTGATTGCCCCAAACACAGAGTTTTTCGATGTCCGCAACTGCTTTTCCAACTTTGGCCGCAACTTGTGACAAAGCGCGGTTGTGATCCAAGCGCAACATCGCAGTGAAGTTTTTCGCTGGCAAACTTGGTGCTGATTTCATCGCGATGTAAGCGTTGGTGTTGGCTGGATTGCCGACCACCAAAACTTTCACATTGCGTGATGCTACTGCGTCCAAGGCTTTGCCTTGTA
>CAYXJI010000356.1:0-3928 GCA_964465175.1 uncultured Burkholderiaceae bacterium
AACCGTACTGTCTTCGGCTTCCCGCCTAGCTAGCGCAATTTTGCGTAAGTCCTAAGTGATTGAGGCGTGTCTTCCGCAGCGCACTCGGGGTGATGCCATACAGACACTTGAATTTATCCGTGAATCTCGATTGAGATTCATCGCCACATCGTTGAGTCCGAAAACGGTCATTTTTTGTCATGAACTCGCGATGGACTGATGTCGTCAGCGTCATACTTGTGTCGTTTTTGTCGTACGCGTTCTATCGTGCCGTGAGCTTTAATATTGGCCGCACAAGTTCATAAGACCGTTCGTATCCAAATCTCATTTCTACGCATGAAAGGTAATGAAAATGGGCCGTTGTAGCGCGAAAATATTGGCTCGCCTTCCAACTTTAGATCTGCTTCACTGGCCAATTGTTTGAGAAGACTTAGTTTTTCCTCGTACTTTGATTGCGACCATGAACCAGAATACGTTAACACTGCATAGCTTTGTGCTGGCATTTCACGTAGCTTTACTTTGGGATTATTCGGCTCTGGCAAAGTTTCTAATGTGAATTCACGGGGCATAGTAAATTGAACTAGATAGCCGCCTGCCGCTAGCGTCTGTGAAACTGGGGCAGTCATTGCTATTTTAATAGGCTCAGCTGTTTGTGTAGCGGGTGTCTGCGTTACGGGGGCAGTCATTTCAATTTTTCGGCTACCCGTATTTTTCCCAAAAATGTAGCCGCCTAGATAGTCGAAAGCCGTGTTCCCTGCTTGTTCTGCAGGACCCGGCACCAGCACTTCTGCCACCAAGTAGGCTTTATATATTCTAACTTCAAATTGCGGGTACTTTTTATGCACCTCAAATGGGGGCTCATCGATGGCATAGGCGCTCATAGCAAAACACCATAGCCCTAACATTAGTGAGCTTAGTTTTTTCATTTTCATGCTCCAATCTCTTTTGTTAATTCGTCGCTTGGTTTCGATTTTTGTTCGACGTCCTAGGTAGCACGCACATCGCAGGCAAGGCTTGATTATTCATAGGCGCGCCGATCAGAGCGCTGCCATGTATAGGTCATGCCCAAAAAAAATGAAGCTGCAGTTTTCTTCTTGATCAAGGAACTGGCCTCGTTTGCTGCACCTGAAACGGTATCGATACGAACCCCGCCAAACGCGCGCAGATCTTGATTAATGGCATAGGAAATAAAAGTCGAGGCGCGCCACATAATCAAGCCTTTTTGCGCTTGATAGGCGGGACGCTGTGATGTTGCCTGACTGGGCAGTACCGTATAAAAAGAATCCGCCATTTTTTGATTGCCTAGTACTACTGACAGCGAATTTACATAGCGCCAACCGGCAGCCGCCGTTCGTTCGAATTTAAGTTCTGGTTCGAAAGTCAGGCCACGGTTTTTGAATTGATGACTGACGTCAAACACACCGCGCAGGGGAAACTCCAAGCGCCATTTACCATTTTGCTCCGCAGGGCTGAGATTCCATTTTAAGCGAGGGCCAAATTCAATCAAATTGCCAAGCACTTCCATGCCTTTGCGCGCTTCTATCTTGTCTGACTTCGCGCCAAAAGACCCAGAAAAGCCAATATCAAATTCAAAAGTGGGCGACTTTACTGCACGAAAACCGGTTTCGCTACGGTCAACCCGAAAATGTTCTCCTCGATACAAAAATAAGGGAATCACCAATATTTTATTGACGTTCACATCCGAACCTGGATAAGCCTGTTGCGACAGGCTAGCACCGGAAATGCCTAGTTCCCAAAGTCGACGGTCATCTTTGACTGCACTTGTTGACGGGCTTGTCGACGAGCTTGCTGCGGGTTCAGACGAGGTTTCTTGCGCAACGACGTTGGCACAGCTGAGCACGATACTGGCGCTGAAGCAACCTAGTTGCACGGCATGTTGTAAGGTCAAAGGCATAATTTGCACCCAATTTTAGAAATGAGTTGAGGGAAAAACGCAGTATGTCGACGGAGTTGCAAGCAGATGCGATCTTTAAGGCACGTACAGCCGACAGCCAATTGACACGGCTATCGCTAGATTATAGAGTATTTCCAAGAAAAGATACTGATTAGTATTAAATATTACCGAATAGTAGTTTTGGAATCAAATAGATGGTTTTTTGACAGTAGTTTGGCTGGGCTAAGTGCGAAGTTGCAGCGGTCGCTTGCCGCGAATTGCGGAACAGGTAAGCGCGTGGTGTTACGACCTAAGCTAGTCGTGAGAAGACTTTTTGATGATCTTGCAAACTAAGGGGGCGTAGATTTAACCACCAAATCCGGCGACATGATCGCTTTCAAATAAGTGCGTAGGCCTTCGCCATCGCGCTCCTTTTGCGTGATCCACCAGACATTGCCTTTGCGCACCGCGCATTCGCTTTGTATAGGCGTAATGAGTTTGGCGGCAAGCTCGCCGAGGCTAGGTTGGTGTCCGATTAATAGTACGGATTCACGCGAATGCGGCCAGTTGGCAGCATTGAGTAAATCATCTGCACTGGCTTCGGTACCAATTTCTGTTGCGATCTTAAATTTGCGATTCAGTTTGGCTAGTGCAGCCATAGTTTCACGGGTGCGTATAGTGGGACTGACTAAGATTCTACAATTGTCGGGTAAGACACTGTCTAGCCAAAATGCCATTTTTTGTGCCTGTTTTTGGCCTTTGGGCGTCAAGCGGCGCAGCGCGTCGGCTAAAATTTCGCTGCCTGGCTCGGCTTCTGCATGACGCCATAAAATTAAATCCATCGTGGTTCTCTACTTAGTCGTCCGCTTCTGGTGACCCTAAAGTTTGCATGAGGAACTGCTGCGCACCAAATGGTTTTTGTTTGCCGCGCGCTTTTTTGCGTTCGTAATTGCCTGTTGAATCTAAGGTCCACGCATTCATATTGTCTTTGAGATAGGGATCGAGCCCTTCATTGATGACACGTTTTTTGAGATGTTTTTCTAAGACGGGGAAAGCGACTTCGATACGGCGAAATAGATTGCGACTCATCCAATCTGCGCTCGCCAGATACACATCATGTTCTAAATCGTTGCGGAAATAATAGATGCGGGAATGCTCTAGAAAGCGTCCTATGATGGAGCGGACTTTGATGTTTTCCGACAGGCCCGGCACGCCGGGGCGCAGCGTGCAAGCACCGCGTACGATCAAATCAATTTTGACGCCATCGGCCGAAGCCGCATACAAGGCGCGTATCACCGATTCATCGACCAAGGCATTCATCTTGGCGATGATGCGACCTGGGCGACCTTCACGTGCAATGCGCGCTTCATTGCGAATGGCTTTAATGATTTTGGGCTGCAAAAAAAAGGGTGCCAACCACAGATGATCTAATTTCTTCGGCTTGGTTAAGCCAGTCAAATGAATAAAGACTTCATTTACTTCCGCCGCTTTTTTGGGATGGGCGGTGAGCAATCCAAAATCGGTATAGAAGCTGGTGGTCGATGGATGGTAATGACCGGTACCTAGATGCGCATAATGGCGCAGATTTCCGCCTTCTTCACGCCGTATTACCAGCGCTAATTTGGCATGGGTTTTTAATCCTACTACGCCATACACGACTTGCGCGCCGGCTCTTTGTAAGCGGTCGGCCCAGTTGATATTGGCTTCTTCATCGAAACGCGCCATCAGTTCCACCACCACCGTGACTTCTTTGCCCATGCGAGCCGCAGTGATCAAAGATTCCATTAAATCGGAATTCATGCCGGTGCGATAAATGGTTTGTTTGATCGCCAGCACATTCGGATCAAGCGAGGCGGTGCGGATAAAATCGATGACGGTTTGGAAAGGCTGAAACGGATGGTGCAATAAAATATCTTGTTTGTTTAAGACCTCAAAAATATTTTTTTGCGCTAGCTTGGAATCTGGCTTGTCAGAAAATGCTGTGAAGCGCAGATTGGATTGAATCACATGATCGATGAGCTCTGACAATATCACCATGTTGACCGGGCCATCCAC
>CAYXJI010000357.1:0-3913 GCA_964465175.1 uncultured Burkholderiaceae bacterium
TTTTTTGCGCAGCGCAGGGTCTTGACTCCAAGGCGCCAGAATCGCATTCTTCCGTTCTGCTGATGGCATCAAACGCGCCAACTCTCGCAAGTCTAAAGAGAAGCCAGTCGCTGGTCGAGCGCGACCAAAAGCCTCACCAACATGATCATAGCGGCCGCCACGCGCAACTGCATTTGGCAATCCGGGTACAAAGGCATTGAACATCACACCACTATGATAGTGATAGCCGCGCAAATCCGCTAAATCCACGGTAACTTTGGCATTGCCCGCCAAATCAATCAAATAGGCCAATTCATCCAATGCTATCGCAATCCCATCCAATTTGGGCAAAATTTCACGCGCTTTTTGGATAATCGCCTTATCGCCATATAAATGTGGCAAGTCCAACAAAGCTTGACGCACCTCTGGCTGAAAGTCTTTCGTCAACTCTTTCAAGGCGGGCAAGTCCTTCGCCTCTAACAGTGCAAATAACTGCGATTCATGGCGCTTAGCGGCAGCATCACTATTCAACAATGCCCGCAAGACACCGACATGACAAAGATCCAAACGGACTTCTGAAATATTTGCCAAGGCCAAAGAAGCCAATACCAATTCTTGAATTTCAGCATCAGCTTCCAAACCAGCGTGTCCGTAAATCTCACCGCCAATTTGCAATGGCTCGCGCGTCGCATGCAAACCAGATGGACGCGTATGCAAAACACTGCCGGCATAACACAAGCGCGTTACCGATTGACGGTTCAGCAAATGCGCATCAATCCGCGCCACTTGTGTCGTCATATCAGCACGAACACCCATGGTTCGCCCAGACAACTGGTCAACCAATTTAAATGTACGCAAATCCATATCTTGCCCAGCACCTGTCAATAAGGACTCGATGTATTCAAGCAAGGGAGGCATGACTAATTCATAGCCATAACAACGGAAATTATCTAACAAAACGCGACGCAACTCTTCAATCTTGCGCGCTTCCGATGGCAAGACATCGGCAATGTTTTCAGGAAGTAGCCAATTTGGCATAAGAAACAATCTTCAGTAATAAAAATACTGCACACATGAATGGATTGGGCAAAAACTAGAAAGACTGCAGTTCGAATTGAAATGCAGTCTAACTAACGACACCCACTTGTAATAACGAATTATTTTTTAGGCGCAGCTCCAGCAGATCCTGAACTTGGCGCTTTAAAATATTTAAAGAATTCCGAGCTAGGATCAACCACCATCATGTCCGTCTTATTCTTAAAGCTAGCACGGTAGGCTTCCAAACTACGATAAAACTTGTAGAACTCTGCATTCTGGCCAAACGCTTGCGAATAAATTTTCGCCGCTTCAGCATCGCCCGCACCGCTGACTGTTTGGGCCTCTTTATAAGCTTCGGCGACAATCACGATACGCTGGCGATCAGCGTCAGCGCGAATTTTCTCGGAATCAGCAAAACCAGTCGAGCGCAATTCATTTGCGACACGACTACGTTCCGCCTTCATCCGCTCATAGACAGAATTATTAATCTGCTCAACGTAATCAACGCGTTGCAAACGCACATCGACAACCTCAACACCAATTTGCTTGGCTTCATCGGTGACTTTTTTGCGAATCGCTTGCATCACTTTATCGCGCTCACCAGAAATCACATCGCGTACGGTACGTTTGGTGATTTCTTCGTTCAAAGCTGCTTTCACAATTTGTGATAAGCGATCACGCGCACGACTTTCTTCACCACCAAAGCTCACGAAATATAATTTGGGTTCTGTAATATGCCACTTGACATAGGTATCAACCAAAATGTTTTTCTTTTCTGCCGTAATAAAACGATCCGCTTCTGGCGACTCTATCGTCAAAATGCGCTTATCCAAAAACATCACATTTTGAAATGGTGGTGGCAATTTAAAATGCAAGCCAGGCTCGCTAATCACCGATTTCACTTCACCAAGAGCAAATACAATTGCATGAGATCTCTGATCAACCACAAAAATAGTCGAGTAGAAAACCACCCCAGCAATCGCTAAGACGATCAAAGAAGAGATAAATTTATTCATTAACGTGACTCCCTATCGCGCGAATCGCGGGCTCGACCATCTTTATTTCCGCGTACTTCCACTGTCGTCATGGTATCGGCAGGCACACCATTTTGCACAGTTGAAGCGCTTGGCCGAACACTATTATCGCTCTGGGAATTCATTTTATCCAAAGGTAGGTAAATCATATTATTTGCACTCTTTGTGTCCATCATCAACTTCGTGGTACTTGAGAAGATTTGCTGCATGGTCTCCAAATACATACGGTCACGTGTCACCGCTGGCGCTTTTTGATATTCGACCAACACTTGTTTAAATCGTGCGGCATTACCTTCAGCATTGGCAATCACGCGTGAACGATAACCTTCTGCGTCTTGCAACATACGCGACGCTTCACCACGCGCTTTTGGAATCACGTCATTAGCATAGGCTTGGCCTTCATTTTTTTGACGCTCTTTGTCTTGCCCCGCTTTGACCGCATCATCAAATGCGGCCTGCACTTGTTCAGGTGGTTGCACAGCCTGCATCGTTACATTCGTGATCTGTGCACCAGATTCATAACGATCCAAAACTTGTTGCATCAAGAGATTGACATCTAACGCGACTTTTTCACGGCCTTCATATAAGACGAAATCCATTTTGCTACGACCGACAATTTCACGAATCGCGGTTTCAGCTACTTGACGTATCATTTCTTCTTGGTCGCGATTGCTATACAGCCACTTCGCTGCATCTTTCAATTTATATTGGACAGCGAATTGAATGTCGATGATGTTTTCATCATCAGTCAACATCAAAGCCTCTTTCGGCTGCTTATTTTTTACATTATTGCGATAGCCAACTTCAACCGTGCGCACTGGTTGCACATTGACGATTTCATGCGCCTGAATCGGCGCTGGCCAACGCCAATTAAAACCTGGGCTAGTTTGGTAACTATATTTCCCGAATGTGGTAATCACGCCAGTCTGACCTTCTTGCACGATAAAGAAACCACTGATCAGCCAGAAAAATCCAACTGCGATCAAAATAACGCCAAATCCGATTTTTGCGAATACCGAATCAGAGGGGCCGCTACCACCGCCATTACCATTATCATTGCCGCCATTTTTACCAAACAGGCGCGCAATCGATTGATTAAAGTCGCGCCACAATTGGTCTAAATCTGGTGGACCATCTTCTGGCTTCTTGCCATCCTGTTTACCATCTTTCGAGCCACGACCCCATTGTGGATCGTTCAAAGAAAGTAAAGGTTTGAGGCGTGTTAGGAAGGGAATTCGCATTCGTTCATTACCCGTTAAATGTTAAACCGTTATAGATGTGTTGTTGCTTACTACTGATCACAATTCATCACTAATTTCTTACTAGCGCGCGACAAATTAACATTCAATTAAATTCAAATTTAGCGTAAGGGAAACATACTAAAAATACCGCTAAATTGCGTTCTGTGCTTCAAGCAAGGCGTCGTTATCCGTGTCAAGATTTACTGGCGCAACTTGCATTAATTCGATAATAGCGTCACGCAACAAATCAATGCCTTGGCCATTTTTTGCGCTCACAAAAACTCTGCAGAGTTTACCATATTCATCACGCTCTATCGAAGCTGGCAAATCGGCTTGATCAATCTTATTCCACACCAATAACTGGGGGATATGATCAGCACCAATTTCTTTTAAGACGTGATTCACCTGATCAATTTGATCATTACGCACAGCACTACTTCCATCAACCACATGCAACAACAAATCAGCATGAATGGTTTCTTCCAGCGTGGCACGAAATGACGCGACTAGTTGATGCGGCAAATCTCGAATAAAACCCACGGTGTCCGACACGACAATATTGCCAACGCCCTCCAAATACAAACGTCTCGATGTTGTATCTAAGGTTGCAAATAATTGATT
>CAYXJI010000358.1:0-3911 GCA_964465175.1 uncultured Burkholderiaceae bacterium
TTAATTGAATGAACGAGACGCAGAACTGAATGAGGCGATTCGTGCCTTAGGGCAGTTATTTATTTCTCGGTTGCCGGCGAAGCTCGCTGAGACCGAAGCAGCCAGTTTGCGTTTGTCGAATGCTCCCGATGACCGAGAAGCTTATACCTTGCTGCATAGGTTATTGCATACAATGGCGGGATCGGCAGGTACTTTTGGTTTTCCAGAAATCGGTGAACGTGCGCGCGCCTTAGAGCTCAAACTCAAGACTTGTGTGCCGGGCGAGACTTGGGAAGCTGCGGTTAGTGCGGACTTCTTTCGAGCGTTGCAAGACTATCTGGTTTTTTCGAGAGACAAAGGAAATACCGGGGGCGCATCTCCGCTTGCCGGCCTTGAAACTTTAGGTCAAGCAGCTAAATCTATTGGTAAAAAGTTAGTGTATCTGGTCGATGAGCCGGATGAGGCTAACGATGAAATGATTCAACAGTTAGAGCAATTTGGGTTTCAGGTGCGCCACCTGACACTGCTGCAAGATTTAGAAACAGCGCTGCAACAGCAAGTACCTTCAATCTTGATCATCAATACTGATTTTAATTCGCACTCGCTGGCGGGCAGCCAAGAACTTCATCGGTTAATGAGCGCTGGCTATGCATTGCCGCCGACTATTTTTATTTCTGACACAAATAGTTTTAAAAGCCGCTTGCATGCGGTGCGTGCTGGTGGGCAAGCTTTTTTACTCAAACCTGTCGATGTCTTGGTCTTGACCGAACGTATCGAAGAGCTATTAACACGAGAGTCACCACGTTTGTATCGCGTCATGATCATTGATGATGATATTGAATTGGCGCAGTATTACAGTGAGATATTGAAAAAAGTCGGAATGATCACGGAAGTGTTAAACGATCCCGAAGTGGTGCTGGAGCAGATGGCAAATTTTCGCCCTGAGTTGATACTGATGGATGTTTATATGCCTAATTGCGACGGCGTCGAGCTCTCTAAAGTGATACGTCAAGATCCGTCCTATCTTGATATTCCCATCATTTTCTTGTCGAGTGAAAATGACTTGCAAAAGCAAATTGCCGCCGTAAAAGTGGGAGCTGATGACTTTTTAAGTAAGCCGATAGAGCCCGAATTACTCATTTCCTCACTCTCTACACGTGCTGAGCGTTACCGTGCACTGCGCTCACTGGTTATGCGCGATGGTTTGACGGGACTTTATAATCACACCGCGATTAAGGAAGACCTAATCTCCAAGATGTCGAGTGCTAGTCGCGATGTGACGAACGTGTCGGTTGCGATGTTAGATTTGGATAATTTCAAAAAAGTGAATGACACTTATGGACATCAAATAGGTGATCAAGTCTTACGCACTTTGTCGCATTTGTTACGCCAGCGTTTGCGCAAGAGTGATGTGGTGGGGCGCTATGGCGGCGAAGAATTTGTCGTAATTTTTCCCAATACTTCGGCGGAAGTGGCGCGTGCTGTGTTAGAAAAAATTCGAGTGGCCTTTAATAAAATTTTGCATGTGGCGGAGCAGGAAGAATTCTCCGTCGGTTTCTCTGGCGGCGTGGCTGACTCGTCTCAGTCTATGAATGCAGAAGATTTATTGGCGATTGCCGATGCCGCCTTGTATCGTGCAAAACATAGCGGTAAAAATCAAATCGTGCTTGGCGATACTACCCAATAAGTGACTAAGCGCGGCGGTCTCAGATTTGAAAAAAAGCCTGTACCAGTAAAATTGGTACAGGCTTTAATTTTATCGAGGCAGGTTCACATGCTTGGAATCGACTTAGTTCTTAATCAAATGCGTTGCTTTGATTTTCGATTCTAATACTTTGCCTTTACGTGCGCGTTTTCCTATGTGTAATGCCAGTCCACCTGCACTCAGATGCACTTCTTGCGGCTTTGCAGCGCGTCCTATGCCCGTGACCTTAACACCTTTTTGACTAATCGCAGTTGCTGCGATAAGTTTTTCTTTCGGCTCTAATTCCATCAAAATCACGCCACGACCGCCACTCGACAATTGCTTGATTTCAGCCAATCCAAATACCAACAAACGGCCCTTTTCTGACAAACAGGCGATGGCACTAGCGTCGTCGGCAATTGGTGTCGGTGCTAATGGTTCATCGCCATCATCCAAAGTCATAAAGGCTTTACCCGCTTTCATGCGGCCAACCATATCTCCCAGTTTGGCAGTAAAACCATAGCCCGCAGTGGATGCTAATAACAGCGCTGTGTCGACTTTACTGGCGAAGTAATGCAGTATCTTAGTGCCGCTAGCTAAATCAATTAAAGTCGTGACAGGCACGCCGTCGCCACGTGCGCCGGGCAGTGCGGATACCGCTACAGAATATACGCGTCCATTGGAGCCAAACACCAAAAGCTGATCGACGGTGCGACATTCAAAAGTGCCATACAAGCTATCGCCGGCTTTAAAGCTAAATTGCGCTGGATCGTGTTCGTGTCCAGTGCGAGCGCGTACCCAGCCTTTTTCTGAGATCACCACGGTCACCGGTTCATCAATCACTTTTTGTTCTATCGACGCACGCTGCGCTTCTTCAATCACGGTGCGACGTGCATCGCCATATTGTTTGGCGTCAAGCTCGATTTCTTTGATGATGCATTTCTTCATCGCCGAAGGATCATCTAAGAGATTTTGCAAACTAGTTTTTTCGTTGAGCAATTCGGCTAACTCTTGTTGGATCTTGATGGACTCCAAACGTGCCAATTGGCGTAAAATGAGTTCTAAAATATCTTCGGCCTGGCGATCCGATAAACGGAAAGCCTCCATCAGCGCAGGCTTTGGTTCATCCGACTCGCGGATGATCTTAATCACTTTATCGATATTTAGAAGCACCGCTTCACGGCCTTCTAAAATATGAATGCGGTCGTTGACTTTTTTGAGTTTGAATTGCGTGCGGCGCGTGACCGTGTCAAAACGGAAGTTAATCCATTCAGTCAAAATATCAGTCAATCCTTTTTGACGAGGACGGCCATCACCACCGATCATCACCAGATTCAGTGAAGCCGAGGTTTCAAGTGAAGTATGCGCCAACAACATTTGCATAAATTCAGCTTGATCTTGATTCTTAGATTTTGGTTCCAGCACTAAGCGTACCGCCGCATCTTTGCCAGACTCGTCACGCACGGCATCGAGTACCGACAACATCACTTGTTTCAAACTCACTTGCTCAGGCGATAGCGATTTTTTACCCATCTTGATTTTTGGGTTGGTAATCTCTTCGATCTCTTCCAAGATTTTTTGCGATGAGGTGCCGGGCGGTAGCTCGGTAATGACTGCTTGCCATTGACCCCGCGCGAGTTCTTCTATCTTCCAACGCGCGCGTACTTTCAGACTGCCACGACCGCTAGCGTAAATATCGCTGATGGCAGCCGCTGGTGTAATGATTTGCCCGCCGCCTGGAAAATCAGGGCCAGGAATGAGCTCCATTAATTCGGCATGTGTGGTTTTAGGATTGCGGATTAAAGCGACCGCTGCCTTCGCTACTTCGGTCAAATTGTGCGAAGGAATTTCAGTCGCCATGCCGACTGCGATACCAGATGCTCCATTCAGTAGGACGAAAGGCAAACGACCTGGCAATAAAGTTGGCTCTTCATACGAGCCGTCATAGTTGGGCTGAAAATCAACCGTGCCAAGATCTATTTCATCGAGCAATAATTTAGAGATAGGTGTGAGGCGCGCTTCGGTGTATCGCATCGCCGCAGCACCATCGCCATCACGTGAGCCGAAGTTACCTTGACCATCAATTAATGGATAACGCAAAGAGAAATCCTGCGCCATACGCACCATCGCGTCATACACAGACTGATCGCCATGCGGATGGAGCTTACCGAGAACATCACCGACCACTGTCGCCGATTTACGTGGCTTGGCGGAGGAATTCAAGCCAAGCTCATTCATCGAATACAAA
>CAYXJI010000359.1:0-3908 GCA_964465175.1 uncultured Burkholderiaceae bacterium
CAGTACTGGGTCATTGCGCGCTACGACATCAGTATAGATTGCGTTAATCACGGCACGCATATCGCCGCGTACTCCTTGCCCATTGTTAGCGAAAGCAGCGGCAACCCTTGCTACGTATTGGGCGCTAGGATTGCTGCTGACGAGACGTTGTATCAATTGCTTGCTAAAAAATGGACCTACATTGGGGTGATTAAATAGCGCATCTAGAGCTGGGTTTGCCGGGGATTGCTCTGCAATCGTCGTTCCTAGGAAGGTTTTTGCGGACGTGGAATGGTAGTTGGGATAGGATTGCATCGGCATCCAATCGCGGTTGGGATCCGCATTGCCACCAAAAAAACGCGTATTGGATTTGTCCGAGCCAGCCCAACTCCAGCCAGTAAATACTTTGGCTAGCCCGGAGATATCTGTATTGCTATAGGTTTCTATGGGTTTGCCATTACTCAAGATATAAGTGCCGTCGGGATTGAGTTTGTACAAGCCTATGGTGAGTAATTGCATGACCTCTCGTGCATAATTTTCATCGGGTACTTGTGTCCCCGACTCCTTTTGATTACGTAGAGAAGTTAAGTACAGTCCCATCATCGGGTGCAGACTCACCGCTTCTAATAGTTGACGGAAGTTGCCAAATGCGTGTGTGCCTAGCGTGTCGTAATAGGAGGCGACGCCACGAGGATAATTGGCAACGGAACTGTCTTGAAATGAAACGACAAAAATCTGTGATAAGGCGAAGGTCATTCTTTGACGCAGTTGGTCGTCACCATTTACCGCTTGTTGCCAAAACGATTCGAAGAAGTGATTTTGATTTAAATCTGCAAGCCCTTTGGGCAGCTTAGTGGCAGTGCTATCCATGTAGTTGCGATGCATTTTTTGCGGTAGGCTAAATTGCTGAGTCAGCCAACTATTTAAGCTGCTACCGGTCAGTTGGCTGATATCCGTTTTGCGCGCCCCAAAACTGGCTTGGCTAAGGAAGCGAGATGCTTGCGCTGGACTTGGCGCATCGGAGCTAGTCGCTTTATAGCCAATAATCGCAGCAATATTGTTGTTGGCAATGCTGATGTCAGTGGGGGTGACTGAATCTAAGAGTGCGATGCACTTTAATATGGTGTCGGTATAGCTAAGGTAGGTAATGCCCTGATTAATAGCGAACTCGCGGGCGACCAAGATTTTGTTATCTAGTAGCTGTGCCACCCAGCCGTAAGTTTTGTCGCCGGTGTAGCCGTGCGCCGCAGCAAGAAAGACGCGAATGAGATTACCACGAGTCTCGGTTCCCGCATTTAATCGATCCGTCCAATAATCTAGGCCAGCCTTGTCTGGCGGCGTGCGACTTAAGATATTGCGGTAGGCGATAGTGACAAACTCTGCATTGTTGGCGGTCGGAGAGTAGCCCGTGTAGCTGGAATATTGCAAAGCTGCTGCATAAAATGAATCGCCAATTTTGTCTAAGCTCATCCCTTTTTTGTATTCGTCTATCCAATAACTTAAACCATTCGCATCTGGTACACGGTTGAAGTAAGCAATATAGAGTTCAATGATGGAATTCAGTGCTTCACTGCTGATTTCTTTGGATCTGGTCGCGATGTCCAAATTGATAGAAACATCCGTGAAGCTCAAAAGCTTGACATTGCTATTCAAGTTCAACATACCATCACTGCCCACTTTGTCGGTCACGGTCGTGCTGCCGTCTGCATTGCTGCTTACCGTGTAATTGGAACGTGGCCCATTAAAGCTTGCGCTGGCGGCGCTGATTTGTGGTGGTGATTGATACTTTAACGCTGCTTGACTTGCCTGCGGTGCTTGAATTGGCATCTGATCGGATTGACCGCAGCCGTTCAGTAAAAAAAAGCCAGCGATTGCTAGACTAGTGCATATATGCCTGCCGGTTATTTTGTGAGACGCAAAAAAATTAAGCCTTCGCATATTGATACCTCTATTGATGATGTGTTTCAAGTTATTGGCATGTCATAGTTCGACTGCCATTTAGGCCATTAAAGCATCTATGTGCGCTTAGGCCAGCAAGCGAGATTATTTATGAGCTCACTTATGAGTCTAGCTATGAGGCTACCTATTTTTCGTTATTCCATCTCAGCTAAGGTCTGGTGCACAAAGGAAGATAGAATGATTTTTGACTGTGTGGGAAGATTGATGAATTCAAATCCATAACGGAAGTCTTCTTGGTTTTCGATTTGCGCTATCGATCTAATGATCACAGGAAGCACTAAAAAAACATCCTCTCCCGCTGTATTAACTTTAAATTTGATAACGCCAGCATCGCCTTTTTTTCCGATACTGCGTTTGAGAATTCCTGAGGTGCCACCCATGCTGATGTCGGTTAAGGTGGCCGCGCCAGTTTGCTCAGGGCTTCCAACGCTTGCCTCAAGATTGTCACTAAGACTAGCGCCAATGCTGAGTGAGGCAATAATTTTGACGCTCGCTCGCGAACTTTGTCGTATGGCGGTGCAGCGTACTATCTTGGGATAGGAAAGGTGGAGATAAGGGTGGGGGGTATAGACTGATTTTAGTGCTGAAGCGGTAAATGCATAGGCCTTTTTTCCTGGAAAAGCGCGCACGATAAAAGTTTGTCCATCTCGTACAATCGCGCCACGACCATCGATGCGAGGCGCGGTTACTAAAATGGATTGGCCTTTAACGAAACCGATGAGGCGCACGGTGTAGCGTATTGCAGCATTGTCGTGCACTTGTAGGAAGAAAGTTTCACCGACTTGCCAACGCACGCTGTCTAAGTCCAGCATGACAGATTCTTTGTTTAAGTCGCTGGTGTTGTTTAGATTGGTCGTGTCATTGAGTCCGCTCGCTAGGATGGGATCAAGTTTAGCGTCCGCTTTGGTATCGAGTTTTGGCGCGGGTTGCGAAAAACTACTGGCTTGACTGGGTTTGGGTAGCGGGCTTTGCTTCTGGTGGTCGCTGTCTACTAAGGCGTCTTCAAAATAGCCATCTTCAATAATTAACTTGAACTCTCCCGGATCATTAATGATCTCGCCTGCTTCATGTAATGTATTGCCCCAAGCATCAAAAACCGCCCAGGGTAATGCTTGTCCGAGTTTAAGTTGATCTCTGTCGATAGGGCTTAGTGCGCCGAGTTGACTCATCTTGTAGTTTTACCATGTGAATAAACTAGCTTCGATTGTATATCGAATGCGCCAGCGCCTAAAGGGCGAATAGATAAAAAAAACCGCGCTTTGTTTGAGCGCGGCTTTTTTTGCGATAAATGGTGTGCTTAAAATACGAAGTTGCAGCATTTCATCCACACAATTTCTTTGCTAGCATTGTGATGCTGTGCGCTCATTCCACGTTTTCAGATCCGATTGGAACACAGTCCACAAAATAACCGCGCTTGCCATCGACTTCAGCTTTGACTAAGCCATGACAATCCGTCTCGAAACCTGGGAATTGCTCATTAAAGGCGCGCACAAATTTTAAGTAGTCAACGATCGTTTTATTGAAACGCTCACCCGGAATCAATAAAGGAATCCCCGGTGGATATGGCGTCAACAAAATTGCAGTCACGCGACCTTCGAGCGCATCAATCGACACACGTTCGATTTCACGATGCGCCATTTTTGCGAAGGCATCCGATGGTTTCATCGCGGGCTGCATATCAGATAAATACATCTCGGTGGTTAAACGTGCTACGTCATGGGCTTTGTACACTTCATGAATGCTTTGGCATAGATCACGCAAGCCAGCGCCTTCGTAGCGAGGATTGGCCGCTGCGAATTCCGGCAAGATACGCCACATCGGTTGATTCTTATCGTAGTCATCTTTGAACTGCTGCAAAGCGGTTAACAAAGTATTCCAACGGCCCTTGGTAATGCCGATGGTGAACATGATGAAGAAGGAATACAGGCCACATTTCTCGATGATAACGCCATGCTCTGCCAAATACTTGG